>JANLZV010000690.1:0-5984 GCA_031366425.1 Pyrinomonadaceae bacterium
CACATCGCAGTCTGGCCCACAGTCCACGAGATGCACCAGATCGCTAGTCGGCACTATGCGTTTGAAGGCAGATGTTTCGTGCTGGCGGCAGGTCTCTTGATGAAGGTTCGTGACTTACCAACTCAAATGGAGGTTCCATCGGAGTTATCTAATAGGCCCGACCAGTTTTTGCTTAGAGGCGGAACCTGCATCAGCGGGCCTGACGGGCGGTACATCGTTGAGCCAGTGTTTGATGAAGAACGGATCGTTGTCGCCGACCTTGACTTTCAGGTCATCGACAAAGAACGAATGACGCTAGATGTCACCGGCCACTATCAGCGACCGGATCTGTTTGAAGCTAAAAGGAAGACGTACTAATGAAAGTTCTTAATCTCCTCCTCTTTTTCCTTCTCTTTCAGCCTTCCGGGCCACAGGCCTTTTTAATCCCCAGCGGCTTGAAAGTGTTGCCCGTTACTTACTTGAAGGGGATAAAGATTAACGACACCTCGCGCCAGTTGAATGAAGCTGAACGAACGCAACTCGTTCGCCTTTTTGTATGGGCCTATGCGACTTCAGTTCGCAATACTGGGCAAGACTATGCGCTTGAGGTTGAGGCACCAATATACGAGTTGCTCAAAACCAACTTTCCCTCCGTGGCGGAACGAAAGGGGGAAGGCGGTATCATGCTCCGCGAGATAACGCGCTTTTTTAATCGAATGCCGGAATACGAAACGATTGTGAATAGTGAATTGGAAAAGCGCGCCGAAAGAATTCCGTGTAAACACCAGCTTAAGCAGCAGAGAAACCCATGACTCAAAGAAGATTACTGTGCATTGTATTGCTCACGCTAACGGCGGTGTCTGGGTGCGCGAACTCGAAATCGCAGGGGTTGTTATCAGCCGAACCCACGAGTGCAGCAACGCCCCTAACAACGAGTGAAATTATTGAAGCGGCGCGGAACGGAGCGTTAGGCCGAATACAGGAACTGTTGAGGACCGGTGTCGACCCAAATAGTGCGGATGCCTTGGGCTACACGCCGCTGATGGTCGCTTCGCTGAGAGGTGACGAGAGAATAATTCAGTCTCTGCTTCAGGCAAACGCTAATGTAAATGCCGCAAATCGGGCGGGTTCTACGGCACTGAAGATGGCGATCGAAAGTCACCATTCTTCGGCAGCGATCATCCTCGTCAAAAACGGGGCTGACCTATCGAAGAGATACGGCGGGGGACGAACTGTTATGCATTACGCCGTTGAAACAACTGACAACGAAACCGTAGCAGCGTTGTTGGAAAAGGGCGCGGACGTCAATGCAAGCGACGAAACCGGCGCAACGCCATTGTTGGTTGGTGCTGGCCAAAGCGTAGGCTTAGTAACTAGCCTCGTGCGCCGAGGAGCCAACGTTAATACAAAGGATATTCACGGTTGGACACCGTTGATGGAGGCGAGCGGCGGCCGTGATCCAAAAATTGTGGAGTTCCTCATTGCAAATGGTGCAGACGTCCATGCCAGGGACAACGATGGCTGGACTGCACTAAAGCAAGCGCTGCTCTCAGGCTGCGACGGAATTGTTGAAAAGATCAAACAAGCTGGCGGGGTGGAATAACTGCATGCCAGAGAATCTTTCCCCCATCCTGATGCAGACCTCATCGCAGATCGAAATCACCGATAACTGCAATCCCAGACTGACCTCCTGACGGATCGGTGGAGCCGGATATCGTTTTGGGTCGTGCGATTCAAGACGATGGTAATTGGGTCAGCGTTAGCCCGTTTGGTGATTGAAGCTATAACACTCCCTGCTTTTCCGATATGTTCAAGGCATCGCGGCACACCCGCCGAGTTTTGCTACCGCCGCATCCATTCGACCCCAGAGGTTCGCCGCTTCAAGCTGGGCCACGGTGTAACTCGGCTTGAAGATCTGATAGACCTCACTAACCGCGTGCGAACGTTGAGCGGCCTGGTCACCGCAATGTTTTTTGAGCACGTAGATGGGCAGAGTTTCAAGCGCCAGTTCCCTGGGGCGGCGACCAATGTTTTTTTCCTTCGTTGCTTCCGGAACGCCGCTGCCAAACCAGGCATTGAATTTTGCATCATCTATAAGAAACTTTGCTGCCGGAAACGGGGGACTGGTTTTGGGTGGGTAGGTCCTCGCTGCTGAGGTATATGGATCGTCGCCGTGACTCAGATATCGCGACTCCGTCGGGAAGAATGCCAGCGCGTGGTTTGCCACCACCAGGAGTTTGACGGGTATATTGACGGCCCGCAGTATGGCTCGAAGAAATCCTACAGTCCCAAAACAACCACCCGTGCGGTGGGAGATGCCTTCGTTAGGGTAGCCCGTGTAGGGTGTGCCGGCTATGACGCGGGAGACCGGCGGGTAGCCGCGATACTGCCATTGCTCCTCCATGTTCTTGCCGCCCGGCTTACCCATGTAGTGATAGAGGTTGTTGCGGCACCAGTTTAAGAGGTTCGCAATGGTTGCCAGGCGATGATTGTAGTCAATCCCGGCTGGCACTGATAATCCCACAGCAGACTTAGCGCCGGAGACGATGTGGTTGGTGCTTGCTCTGCCCATTGTAGATATCCACCCAGGTGCGCGCTGAGTTCTTGTTATCGCCGCAGGGCGGCAGATCGGGAGCGAGAGCAAACAACTCGTTGGCATAGACCGAACGATTGAGTATCGCCAGCTTGTATCTTGTCCATTGCTTGCCATTGGCCACGTAATCTTCCGTACCTCCGAACTGAACCTGCGGGACGGGCAGAAGCTGGGCCAGCCTGCGTCAGCGGCCAGCATCCTGAGCTTGCGCTCCAATAAGAGCTTCTTCTCTCCAAATGTTTGCGCGCTTGACAAGCTTTTAAATTTGAATAATTCTAATCTCACTTTTACTTTCAAGGCACCCAGTGAGAAACCACGAACGTACTTTAGGATTAACGAAACAGCGTAAGGCTGTTCTCAGCGTCATTCGTGAATCGGAAGAACACCTGACGGTCAACGATGTCTACGATGCCGCCCGCAAACTCATGCCCGGCATCTCGCTCGCGACGATCTACAATTCGCTGCGCTATCTGAAAAACGAAATGCTAATCGGCGAGGTGCGATTCGGGGCCGACGCGACCCGCTACGACCGAAAATTAAGGCGGCATGACCACGCGCTCTGCAGCGCATGCGGGAAGCTCGTTGATCTGGAACTGCCTATCCCGGACGGATTGCTCCAGAAAGCGGGCCGCCTTTCGAAATTCAAACCTGCGTCAATCGAAGTGACTCTGCGGGGGCTGTGTAAAGAGTGCCGCAAGTGAACGGGTGCGCGGCTCATTGGATTTTTGACGAGAACGATTGATGCGGATCTCGGTCTTGCAAAAATAAAAATGTAAGGAGGCAGATACAACCGTGGGAGAGAGTGATAAAAACGGAAGCGATAGAGAGACGACTTCAGGACTGGGTGAAATAGCCCCGGAAGGCAACGGGTCCGGTCGATGCCCGTTTACAGGCGGAGCGATCAGGTACACCACCAGCACGCGCAGATCGAACCGCGACTGGTGGCCCAATGCATTGGATCTGAAGATACTTCGTCAACATTCTTCGCTGTCCGATCCTATGGGCGAGGAATTCAATTACGCGGAAGACTTCAAGACACTGGAACTGGCGTCCGTTAAGGAAGACCTTGCGGCGTTGATGACGGATTCGCAAGAATGGTGGCCGGCTGACTTTGGTCATTACGGTCCACTGTTCATTCGCATGGCGTGGCACAGCGCCGGCACCTACCGCATCGCCGACGGGCGCGGAGGCGGCGGACGGGGACAGCAGCGTTTCGCGCCGCTCAACAGCTGGCCCGACAATGTAAGCCTCGACAAGGCTCGCCGGCTGTTGTGGCCGATCAAGCAGAAGTACGGCTGAAAGATCCCGTGGGCAGACTTGATGATCCTCGCGGGCAACGTCGCGCTCGAAACGATGGGCTTCAAGACGTTTGGTTTCGGCGGCGGGCGCGAGGACGTGTGGGAGCCGGATCAGGACGTTTACTGGGGCGCCGAAACGACATGGCTGGGCGGCGACATCCGCTATGGGCACGGTTCGGAGGGCGTGGCGAAAAGCGGCGGGGTGTTGGTATCCGACGACGACGCGGACGGGGACATACACAGCCGCAAGCTGGAGAACCCACTTGCCGCGGTGCAGATGGGACTGATCTACGTCAATCCCGAAGGTCCCGACGGCAACCCTGACCCGGTCGCGGCGGCGCGAGACATCCGCGAGACGTTCGGACGCATGGCGATGAACGACGAGGAGACAGTCGCGTTGATCGCTGGCGGTCACAGCTTCGGCAAGACGCACGGTGCCGCCGAGTCGTCGCACGTGGATGTCGAGCCGGAGGCGGCTGGCATCGCGTCACAAGGTTTCGGTTGGGACAACAGCTTCGGCACCGGGATGGGAGCAGACACCATCACCAGCGGACTGGAGGTGACTTGGACCACGACCCCGATTAAATGGAGCAACAATTTCTTCGAGAACCTGTTCGGATTTGAATGGGAACTCAGCAAGAGTCCAGGCGGCGCGCAACAGTGGGTCGCGAAGGGGGCCGACGCGATCATACCGGATGCACACGACCCGTCGAAGAAACGTCAGCCGACGATGTTGACGACCGATCTGTCGATGCGGCTCGACCCGGATTACGAAAAGATTTCAAGACGCTTCCTCGAGAAGCCGGACGAGTTCGCGGACGCATTCGCACGAGCATGGTTCAAGCTGACGCACCGCGACATGGGACCGAAAGCGCGTTACCTGGGTCCGCTTGTGCCGGAAGAGGACCTGATCTGGCAGGACCCGGTGCCGGGCGTCGACCACGAACTGATTGATGCCGACGACATCTCGACCCTGCAGGCGCAGATGCTTGATTCAGGTTTGTCGTTGTCACAACTCGTTTCGACCGCATGGGCAGCGGCGTCAACCTTCCGCGGGTCAGACAATCGTGGCGGCGCAAACGGCGCTCGCATTCGTCTGGAGCCGCAGAAGAATTGGGAGGTCAACAACCCGGCGCAACTCTCGACAGTGCTGGAAAAGCTGGAAGCGATCCGGAACGAGTTCAACGGCGCGCAGACCGGCAACAAGAAAGTTTCACTTGCCGACCTGATCATCTTGGGCGGGTGCGCCGGAGTCGCGAGAGCCGCTAAGGAAGCCGGATACGATGTGACTGTGCCCTTCACGCCGGGTCGCACAGACGCATCGCAAGAGCAGACTGAGGTGGAGTCCATGCGGTATCTGGAGCCGCAGGCGGACGGTTTCCGCAACTACAAGAAGGGACACCACACAACGCCGTCCGAGCAAATGCTAGTCGACAAGGCGAACTTGCTAACACTGACAGTGCCGGAGATGACCGTGCTCATCGGTGGTATGCGAGTGTTGGAGACGAACTACGACGGATCGCCGCGCGGGGTTTTCACCGACCGACCCGGTGCGCTCAGGAACGACTTTTTTCTGAACTTGCTCGACATGAGCACGAAGTGGACCGCGATCTCCGACGACGAGGAGACGTTCGAGGGACGCGACCGGAAGACCGGCGAAGTCAAATGGATCGGCACACGGGTCGACTTGATCTTCGGGTCGAACTCGGAGTTGCGGGCATTGGCCGAGGTTTACGCCTGTTCGGATTCCGGAGAGAAGTTCGTGAACGACTTCGTTGCAGCGTGGACAAAGGTGATGAACCTCGACCGGTTTGACGCGGCGTGAACCGGGTTGGGTTATTGAGGTAAACCCACGCAATGGGCAAGCGGCATCCCGTTTATGCCTTTGTGATCGTCTTATCCTATTGGGTAAAACCCGACAAACGGAGGTCAGCAAGGCTTTGTAGGAAATAGCCAGACCCCGATGTTTATTGCCCCCGCAGAACGCTACTCAAGACTCTGATTATTACTTCGGTACAACTCGGCTTAAAGCAATTTGCCCGCGCCATCCCGCGCGCTGACATCGGGCATTCCATCTCGTAGTGCTCGTAAAGCGAAGCCAACCCTGGTGGTTG
>JANLZV010000700.1:0-1827 GCA_031366425.1 Pyrinomonadaceae bacterium
TGAACCGACGCGCGAGCGCGTCGGCCAGGTGCACGCAGAGTTGAAATCCGAACTGAAACGAAGGCAAGCGGTTTGATTGGTCCAATGAAACGGTCGATAAACATATTCCCCCAGTGGAGAAAGACGCGCGTGTGGCTTGGGGGCACGTTGCTTTTCAGCGCGATGCTTACCCACTCGGGGTGTTTTCTTACTGCGGAAGTGGAGCCGTATTACAGTCGCGTGATCGTGCCCAGCTCGCAGGAATTTCGCTGGAGCGACGGCGGACTGCCCCAAACGTTTGACCCGGCCTTAGCGGCCGCGCCGCCCGATACAGATTTAGTCAGGGCCATCTTTGAAGGATTGACGGACTACGACGCGCGCACCCTGACTCCAATTCCCGCCGGCGCCACTCGTTGGGAACCTTCAAGTGGTGGTCGCGTCTGGACCTTTTACTTGCGCCCTGATGCCCGTTGGTCCAATGGTGAGCCGGTAACTGCTGACGATTTCGTTCGATCCTGGCAACGTACTGTCAAGATGGGCGACCTTGCACCGCATACCGATCTGCTCGAAAACATCGAAGGCACAAATGGCGGCCGGATATCCCGCACGCCAAGCGGATCCGAGCCGGCCCTCGGAAGTATTGGCGCTCGAGAGACCACGGGAAACTTGCCGGCTGGAAACCCGATTGAACCGGTACGCAGTTTTGGCGCAGAGGCTGTCTCAAAACTCGTGTTGCGAGTCCGTCTTCGCCGTCCCGATCTGAACTTTCCCGCCCTAGTGGCACATCCAGTCTTTCGCCCGGTGAAACTCACGGCCGAGGCCAAAGCGGAAAAACTTGAAGCAAGTGGGTTGATATCCAACGGGGCTTTTTCGTTGTTGCCCGGTCGGAGCGAGCGCGTGCTCCTCGAACGCGCCAGCAACTACTGGGACAAGGATCAGGTCACGCTTCAGCGGGTAGAATTCGTCGGGCAGAAAACCGTGGAGTCAGCGCTCGCAGCTTATCGCGACGGGAAAGTTGATGCGGTCACGAATGCCGCGTTTGAACCTCTGGCTATTAAACTCCTCAAGCCCTATGAAGATTTCCGCCACACTACTTACGGCGCTTTGACCTATTACAGCTTCAACAAGCGACGCCCGCCGTTTGATGATGTGCGAGTGCGCGAAGCCCTCGCGCTCGCAATCGATCGTGATCGGATCAGCGCGGACGACTTGGGTGGCGCAACCGAACCCGCGAAACGTTTTCTCCCGGAAGCCGTGGGCCAGTTAGCGAAGCCGGTAGTGGGAAAGGCCGAACTCCTCGAGAAGGACCTTGTACGCGCTCGGGAACTGCTCGCGGAAGCCGGTTTTCCCGAAGGCCGGGGCTTTCCGAAAATCCAGTTATTGATAAATCGAAATGAGCAACAGCGAACGGTGGCCCAGGCCGTCGCGACGATGTGGCGGCGAGATCTGAATATCGAAACCGACATCGTGGTAAAGAACTGGGACGAGTACGAAGCGGCAATTCATACCGGCGAATTCGACGTGGTGCGGCGTGGGGTGGTGATTCAAACGACCGACGAACTCACCAACATGCGCATGATCCTGGGTAATCCTTCAGCTACCGGGCAGGGGCTAGCCGGCGCACCGGCGGCTACAGCTGTCCCACCTAACGATCAGAATTGCAGTCGTCGCGCCTTCGCGAACACTGGCATGTTGCCGCCAGGTGAAACGGAAGCGCAGGCGCTGAACGAATTGAGTGCGATGCCGATCTATTTCGCGTCGTCGTATGCTCTGGTGAAACCATATGTGAGCGGCTTTGAGTCGAACGTGCTCGATGCACCGTCTTTGAAAACAGTGCGAATCGATGTG
>JANLZV010000719.1:0-2409 GCA_031366425.1 Pyrinomonadaceae bacterium
AGAAACTACTTTCATTTTCCACCGGGGCGTCCATGCTTGGGGCGTCCCGGTTTTGTTTTTCCCTTACCGCCTAGCGCAATCACCACCACGTGCGAGCTCCACCTGTTTCGCCTTATGATGACTATTCATCAACTCCGCGAAATAGCATTTGGGAAGTCGCTCTGAAGCGATATGAAACTCGGACGAATTAGTGCCATCTTTCGTTACCCGGTTAAATCAATGGCCGGTGAACGGCTGGACGTTGCCCGGCTCGATTGGCATGGCCTTGAAGGTGATCGCCGCCTCGCTTTTCGCCGGCTCGCTGATAAGAGTGGGTTCCCATGGCTGAGTGCGAGCAAATTACCTGAGCTGCTCCTCTATAAACCGTTCGGGTCCGACCGCAACACTCCGGAGTTACTGCCAACGCACGTGCGTACGCCGGACGGAAGTGAGTACGAACTTCGAAGCAACGGACTACGAGAGGAAGTTTCGAAGCGCCTTGGCAGCGAAGTTGAATTGATGAATCTCAAGCACGGCATTTTTGACGAAGCCTGCGTTTCGGTAATTACCCACGGCACGGTGCTTCGCCTGGAGCGCGAATCAGGCCGAGAGTTGGATCTCCGCCGGTTTCGACCAAACGTGGTGATCGAAACAGATAGCACGGAGTCATTCGAGGAGGACAGTTGGGTGGGCCGGACGTTGATGTTTGGTGAAGGGAACAGCAGTCCTGCCGTCAGGGTGACGTTGAGGGATGAGCGATGTGTCATGGTTAACCTTGACCCAGACACCGCCGAGCGAGATTCAGAAGTGATGAAGACGATCGTTCGTCTTAACGAGAACTACGCCGGCGTCTACGGGACGGTGGTAAAGGCGGGCGAGCTTGGGGTCGGTCAAATCGTGAGCCTGGCAGAGTAGAGCCTGAGAGGGGAGCGATTGCGCTAGCCCTCGCATCCCGTTCAACTCTGGGCGAACAATTACTTTTCAAAAACTAGGGCTTCTTGCGGACCTTGGGAAACACCGTCTCCATTGAAGGGGTTGGTGTATATGAAGGCCGGTAGTTTCCCGGACCATCCTCCTGTATTGCCGGTTGAATGTCAGCAGGGGCGGTCGCTGGTGAGATTTTTGCGGGCACATGTCGGCTGTGTCGGCAACGAGCTCTGGTTCGCGATCTGTTTCGACACTTCTTAATATGACTGCCTAAATTCTTTCGGAGTGTCGCTTCATCCGCCGAGATTGTTCTTGCTGGTGAACGAGTCGTGCCAGGGGAACTAATCTGCAAACCGAATCCGGTGATTAGCAGCAGTGTAAAAATTCTTATCAAAACGTCTCTCCTCAATTCCGAAATCATTTGATTCAATTCGGCGGCCAAGCCTCCCGCTGATTGACAGCTCAAATCCTTAGCGATAGAGTCTTTTCACTTTAGGTCGTTGCCCCTTTCCCTTTAAGTCTTATCAGATCGGCCAAGCGGAAGTACTGATGCATCGGGGTCGGATAAGGCAGCCTTTCCAACCGCACGCAAATTTTTTTTGCTTCTAACATTCGTCATTTATTTCACCCGGAGGTTCTATGTCAAGGAAAACCAAGATAGCCCTAATTGGTATGATCGCGGTACTGGTGCCGTTGGCGATCGTTGTATCGAGTCAGGCGAAACGCCTTGCAAAGGATTCGTCGCGACTGGAGAAAACCAACCAGTCATCTGATCGCGTCACGCGACTACCGATCACTGCTATGGCGCAGACGGGTTCGAACGTCCCCGGCGTGAGCCAGCAGAGTAAGCCAGGAAGTTCGTATATGGAGAGAATGGGCAAAGGGCAGGATGAGGCGAACAGGTATCCAGACGACATCAGTCAGATGTCAGCGCCGGGACGACGCGCCTACCTGCAAGCGTACGCGCGCGAACAGTTGCGCAAGGGCGGCAAAGACATCAACCTCAAGGACAGCGGCGGCTGTCTCAGCGACGACCCCGAGTGCGAGCAAGAAGGCGGCGTGGGGCTCAATGATAAACAGTCGGAAATGGGAATTGCAGTTGACCCTTCCGGCTTGCACGTCGTCATCGGATACAACGATGCGCTGGGCTTCGCTACTAATCCCAACATGCTTTCTGGGTTTGCCACGTCGCATGATGGCGGCACTACCTTTACCGTCATCGGGACAATGCCCTCGCCGGGAGACCAGACGATCGGCACGACCAAGTACCCGCAAATTTTCGGCGACCCGGACATCAAGTGGATTCCCACCACGGTAACGGCTCAGACACCCAACGGCGGCGTCTTCGTTTACGCCTCGATCGAAGTGCACACGATTGCTGGACCCACGGGCACAGGCACGGTGCAGACTATGTGCATCCATCGCTCAACCGACTTCGGTAATACCTGGACGGGACCTTTCGAGGTTACGCCGGCCACCAATCCCAACGGCGCCTTCAGCGGC
>JANLZV010000257.1:0-3402 GCA_031366425.1 Pyrinomonadaceae bacterium
TGGTGACCTGGTTTTTCTTCGCCTCGTTTGCCTTCTTCTTGGCTTCGTACTGATATTTTCCGAAGTCAGTAATCTTACAAACCGGCGGGTCAGCGGTGGCTGCGACCTCCACCAGATCCAACCCCTTCTCTCGCGCAGCGCGGATCGCGTCGCGAATATCCATCACCCCGAGTTGTTCACCTTCGTCGCCGATTACGCGAACCTGGGGAACACGAATTCTGTCGTTAGTACGGGCGATCGGCATGCGCCGGTTGTCCGGACGCGGGCCGCGACCTCTAAAGCCTGTAGCTATTGCTGCACCTCCATCGTTAAGAAGTCTCAAGTCCAGGGTCCAAAGTCCACAGTCTTGAAATACCCTGGACTTTGGACTTTGAACATTCGACTAGGTGTTAGTAAACGCACGCTGCTCGATGAGCTTGCGCGCCATTTCAACGAAGTCGCTGATGGACATCACGCCGATGTCACCCTTTAATCGTTCACGCACTGCTACGGTTCCCTGCTCCAACTCCCGATCGCCAAGGACGAGCATAAATGGGACCTTCTGCATTTGAGCGTCGCGAATTTTGGCCCCAATCTTTTCGCTTTTCAAATTACTTTCAACTCTCAAGCCTGCGCTCTGAAGTTCGGCGGTGATTTTCGCCGCGTATTCGTTGACCCGATCAGTGATCGGCAAGACGGCGACTTGCACCGGAGCCAACCACATAGGGAAAGCACCGGCGTAGTGTTCGATCAACACTCCGAAAAAACGCTCCATCGATCCAAACAGGGCGCGATGGATCATCACCGGGCGGTGCGGCCGATTGTCTTCGCCAATGTATTCGAGTTCAAAACGCTCGGGCAGATTGAAATCAAACTGGACAGTCGTCAATTGCCACAGCCGGCCGATCGCGTCTTCAACTTTGATATCGATCTTCGGCCCATAGAAGGCCGCCTCGCCTTCCACGCGCTCATAAGCGAGTTGCTGCTGATCGAGTGCGTCAACGAGGGCGCTCTCAGCGCGTTCCCAGTCTTCATCGCTGCCGAGATACTTCTTGACTTTGTCGGCGCCCTTAACTGAAAGCTCTATCTTAAACTTCTCGAACCCAAATGCGCCTAGCAGATCGAACGCGAAACGAACGCAATCGACAATTTCGTCGCGGACAGTTTCGGGCGTGCAGAAGATGTGTGCATCGTCCTGAGTAAACCCGCGCACTCGCATCAAGCCGTGCAGCGTTCCAGATAGCTCAGCCCGATAACACGTTCCCAGCTCCGCATAGCGCAAAGGCAAATCGCGATACGAGTGTTGGGCCGACTTGTAAATGCCGATGTGGAAGGGGCAGTTCATCGGCTTAAGCCGAAACTGGGTGTCTTCCAACTCGGTAGGCGCAAACATCACGTCGCCGTAGTTCTCTTCATGCCCGCTGGTTTGCCACAATTCGCGTTTAGCAATATGGGGGGTAAACACCAGGCCGTAGCCGCGCTTGCCTAGCTCATCGCGCAGGTAATCTTCCATCTCCTTGCGGATCGCTCCGCCTTTCGGATGCCAGAAGATCAAACCCTGTCCGTACTGGTCCTGAATGGAAAACAGATCAAGCTCTTTGCCCAAGCGACGATGATCTCGCTTCTCAGCTTCCTCGCGTTGCTTTAACCAGCCATCAAGCTGTTCCTGCGTGAAGAAAGCCGTTCCATAAATGCGCTGCATCTGCGGCAGGGTCGCATCGCCCATCCAATAGGCGCCGGCCAGCGATAGCAATTTGAACGCGCGCAACTTATTCGTATTGGGAACGTGCGGGCCCATGCAGAAGTCGATGAACGGCGAACCGTCGATGTAGTAGACGCTGACAATCTCTCCGCCCTTCGACTCAACCAGTTCGCACTTCAACGGTTCTTCGCGTTCCTGAAAAACGCGCATCGCTTCGGCTTTGGTTATCTCTTCACGCCGGTAGGCAAGATTGCGACTGGCAATTTGGCGCATTCGCTTCTCGATCACCGGCAGGTCTGCTTCGGTCAACGCCGTTGGAGTGATCACATCGTAGAAGTAACCGTAACGAGGATCCTCAAGTAAGGCAGGGCCGATGCCAAGCTTGGTGCCGGGATACAAATCAAGAACTGCGGCGGCCAGCAGATGAGCGGTCGAATGCCGCAAGACATCGAGACCTTCAAGCGTCTCCGGCAGCACCGCTTCGATAGTTACCGGTTCGCCATTTTGCTGGTCAATCGTGAACGCGAGATCAACTTCACGGCCGTTCACCCGAGCTGCCAGCGCCTGCTTCGCGGTGTCACGGTCCAGCTTTTTCAGCGCTTCAGCTACGGTTATTGGGCCACCGACCTGGGCCGCCCGACCGTCGCTTAGTTGTACGTTGATCTCACTCATCTGGATAAAAAGTTATTCAGACACGCAGTCGCAGCTTTCGTCACGACGTGCCGATAACGACTGCGCGCACACCGAGGACTTGACCTCAGCACGCTGCGCGGAAAAGCCGCTTCAGCTTCCGCTCCTAATATTCACGATTTACGATTCACTATTTACTGCAATGATCGGATTCGATAGGAGCGCCCTCGTCGGATGCACGCCATTTGCGGCGCACTAAAAAACAAAGAATCGGGTAAATGTTCGATTCATGACGAAGGACTTCCGGAGCTTCCTATCAAAAATTAGAAATTGCGCAGACGTAAATATTCAAAAAGCTTCAGGTTTACACTCGCTTCGCGAATTTTCCGGCTCTGCAATTCGGGTACAAACTATCATTTATTGGGCCCAAAGCGCAAACCGCAGGTCCGGCGGGCCGACCCACCTATTATGCCCGGCCGGAGAAAACAATCGACGCGTACTAAGCTCCCAAGCATGGTCGTCGGCAACGCGTCATCCACTTGGAGACTCAAGCAAGACGTTCAGGCGCCTTTGTTCTTTTCGTCCCAGAGCTTCGGCTCCCAGAGTTCGATCTTGTTCCCGTCTGGATCCATGATCCACGCAAACTTGCCGTTCTCGTGCGACTCTGGTCCCTTAACGACTTCGACACCTCCCGCACGCAACTGCTCAAGCAACTCATCGAGGTTGTCGACTCGATAGTTGATCATGAAGGAAGAATTGCTTGGGCTGAACCACTTGCTGTCTTTATCCGCGACATGCCACACGGTGAGCCCTTTATCCTCAGCCTTGTCGTCCGGCCATCGCAGAATGGCGCCGCCAAAGCTCTCCAGGGGAATGCCCAGATGCTCCTGATACCAGGCCGCCAGCGCGGCACGATCATTTGTGCTTTTGAAAAAGACTCCACCGATTCCAGTAATTTTTGCCATCGTCTGCCTCCGTCTGCGCCGCAGATTGTTCGAACGTAAGGCTGATCACATTTTTCCAGGCAAGAGACTTTCATGTCGGGTAACCACTCGCCAGCTACCATTGCGACTGACCCAAACGTCCGTCAC
>JANLZV010000736.1:0-3007 GCA_031366425.1 Pyrinomonadaceae bacterium
TGTGGACTTCGCGGGTAGCGGTGAACAATTTCCTGCCAGGCTTCGCCGTCGTAATGGAAGCGCTGAGCCTGCGCGTCATAGGTGAAACTAATTCCCTGCCGGTTGTAGCGATCCAGCCCATTAAAATTCAGGTAGTAACTAAAAACCGGCGCGCCTCCCGCAGCCATCTCAGATTCATTGAGCCGCCGCGCCGCATCGCGCGAAAGATGGCCCGCCGCATCTTCTGCCGCCGCGGCATAAATCATCAGGACTTCCGGTCGAAGGGGCGAAAGTCGAAAGCTGTCGAGAAAGATTCGCGCCCGGCCAATGCGATCGAAATCGTCTGAACCCTTAATCAGGCGGAGCAGTCTGTCGTCGTCGCCGGCGCGCGCAGAAGACACGAGAGCGTCGCGTTGGATCCAGCCGCTCGTGCGACTGGTCACCATTACCCGGTAAAAAACCACTCCATCGTGGCTGCGCTTTTCGCCTTTGACAGCGACTAACCCCCCGCGTCCGATTCGTCTCACCAGCCTTCCGGTCAATTCTGGAGTGGCCCTCAAGGCTGACAGTCTTTCATCGATCACGATCCCAAGTCGTCCCCCAGCCGGCGCACGTTTCTTGCCGGATACTCCTGCGGGAAAAGTGACGACCACGATGCAGACGAGTACGACCGCAACCGAATTTCGCAAAAGTAACCAAAGGATATTCACGGATTGCCTCCTCGCAAGATGGGCCCGGCGGTTGGCCCATGATTTTGCCAGGGGTAAATGGAAGGTCGTGCGCTCAGGAATCAGCGGGAGGCGCGACGACGAGTCAGAGCTGAGAGTGGAACTTTGACACCACCTTGTGAAGCGAGCACACGTTTCGCAAAAGCAGCATGATTTGAGTGACAGATTGCCACCGCGAGCGCATCGGCGGCATCGTGTGGTTCAGGAATCGTCGCCAGGGCCAGCAACGTCTTTACCATTTGCTGGACCTGAAATTTTTCGGCATTGCCATGGCCAACCACCGTTTGCTTTACCAATCGCGGCGAATACTCGTGAATCTCCAGCGAGGCACGTTCCGCCACCAGCATCGCCACGCCACGCACTTGGCCGAGTTTCAAAGTGACTTTGACATTCGTCGCGAGGAAGCCGTCCTCGATTGCGCAAGCGTCGGGACTGTGACGTTGAATAATCTCTTCAAGCGCATTCGCAATCTTAAGGAGACGCGCCGGAAGCTTGGCGCCGGGCGAAGCATTAACGACGCCGCATTCGACGAGTCGATAACTCCGACCATCGGCATCAATCACGCCCCAGCCCGTCGTCTCACTACCCGGATCGATTCCTAAAACTCGCATCGTCGCTCGTAATTCGAACTGTTGGTGTTGTCCGCTGCCGTAACGCAAATTGTTTAGTTTGCGTGAGTCAATAAACCGATTTCAGCCGCGCAGTATACTACACCGCCGAACGGTGTCATCGCCTATTCCGCACCCGCCTGGTTGAGCAGCTACCAGGCGTTTTGCATTCTTTTGAACTCGGCGGGAATTCCGATCGCAAGCCGACAGTTTGAGTTGAAGACTACTCGCCTGTCTTGCTGTGGGGACTATCAACTGCTTTCGATTCGGCAGATCCTCGCTGGCGCAGGAAGATCGTGAATACTACCATCGCTCCCACTGCGAGAAATTCGCTCTGCCAGTTTTGCATTGACTCAAACCAGAATCGCGAGGTGCCCATGTATCCAACCATTGATACTCGATCTTTCAGTCCATGCTCTCTCTGTTCCTGGTTGTACTCTCCCGCGCCGCCCACCGCATGCAGCGCGAATGCAATCAGGAAGAGCACGAGAAACGCGAGCGATAACGAATAGCCATAGAGCTTCATCACCCAGCCGCCCTTTCGAACGGGCCAGGGCGCGTTCCTGCTTCGAGACTTGGCCGGCTTTTGGTCCACCTCTTCTTCCTTGTCGGGATCCTTCGATTCCGCCGAGCCTTTTTGATAGAGGAAGGTGGTGAGCACAATGAAGGCGAACATTTGCAGAAACTCGCTTTCCCAATTCTCCATCGTCGCTTCTAAAAAATGATCGGTGCCCAGATATTCAAGGTAGCCCGCAGCCGGGTAGCCATGTTGTTGCTGGTCCTCATTGTGTTGCAGACGACCCGTGATCGCCTGACCAACGAGGAACGCAAAGAAGAAGAGCAAGACGACTATTGAGAGACCGTTATTTCGAAAAAGTCGACGCATAGTTAGAATCCTTCACGGCATTGATTAGATTCGATACACCATCTTCGACACTCTGATACGAATCAGAGTCGGATGGGTGCAAATCGCGAGGGTCTCATACGAACCTTGTACGAACATGACGTCATTGCAACTCGGAGACCAAAAGCAGAGGCCCGACCGTAAGGGAGGGATCTTCTCGGCATAACGTCTGTCAGGGAATTACTCCCTTGCAATGTGACAGGAGTTCCCTAGCGGTCGAGTTCTCAACATCACGATCAACGTGGCGCTCGAGGCGGAAGAGGTGGGTTCGGCCGCCAACCGGCGCATCGAACTCCAGGTGCGATTCAACTTCTAATACGGATCCACGTAGCGTTTCAAAGCAGAAGCCCGACCGTGAGGGAGAGCCTTCAAGGCACGCTTCCATTGCAGAACCGCGAGCGGTAGCGAGTGGATGCTAAACTTAACTCGCGCTTTACTCCCCCACTTATTTCTTGCACCCGCTCGCTACCGCTCGCGGTTCTGCATTTCACGGCGAAGCCGTGGCATAGAGTAGCCGGGGATCAGGGTCTTTTTTCTTTACCTATGACGAACTTAAAAGGGCGGCATCTTTTCTTATTCATCTTTGTAATCGCAGCATTAGCTGCTGGCGTGTGGACACTAAATCGCTTCACCCGGACGCGTCTATCATCCGAATATTCATCTTCATCGCCAGGTTCCCCCCGCGCGTCCTATTCAGACTGGGCGCGGGGCCTGGAAAAGATCAAAGAGAATCGCGGCGATACCGGCAACGTAGCCATGATCATTCCCGAGGAACTGCGCCACTACGA
>JANLZV010000013.1:0-10808 GCA_031366425.1 Pyrinomonadaceae bacterium
CGTCGTGTTCAACTACGAGGACCGTGTTCCCAATGTCGCGCAGGTTTTGCAAAATCTTAATCAGGCGATCGTTGTCACGCGGGTGCAGTCCAATCGAAGGCTCGTCAAGCACATAAAGCGCGCCGACGAGAGACGAGCCGAGATTAGTGGCGAGTTGAATGCGTTGGGCCTCACCGCCGGAAAGTGTGGAAGCCAGACGATCGATCGTTAAATAGTCCAGGCCGACTTCGACGAGAAACCGGAGCCGCCGCCGAATTTCAAAGAGGATCCGATCGGCAATTGCGCCTTGCTCGGTCGAAAGATTCAGGGACTCGAAGAAAACCGCAGTGTCTTTGATCGCGAGCGCGCAAACTTCCGGCAGGGTCGCGCCACCAACCTTTACGTCCCGGGCTTCCTGACGAAGACGCCCCCCTGAGCAATCTGGACAAAGCGTGTAGCCGCGATACTTTGAAAGAAACACGCGTACGTGCAACTTATATTTTTTCGTTTCCAACCAATCAAAGAAACCGCGAACTCCGCGCCAGTCGCGTTTGCCTTCCACAATCGCGCGTTGTTCCGCGGTTGAAAGTTGGGCGAAGGGAACGGTCAACGAAATCTTGTCGCTCTTGCAAAATTGTCGGAGTTCGTCCCAGGCCCATTCGTGCTGCGGCCTGGTCCAAGGTTCGATCGCACCTTCCTTCAGACTCAATCCGGGATTGGGAATTACTAAATCGAGATCGAGCCCAATCGTGTTTCCAAAACCCTGACAAGTGGGACACGCTCCAAACGGATTGTTGAAACTAAAAAGCCGGGGCTCAGGTTGCGCGTAAACCGTGCCGTCGTATTTGCACTCAAACCGATCGGAGAAGCGCAACTGTTTCGGTTCGGGCTCAGCAGTTTCGATCAGTGCCGTGCTGTGTCCCTCCTGAAAACAGATTTCGAGGGAGTCGACCAGCCGCTGCCTCACGTCGGGTTGGGCGGCCAGACGATCCACCAGGACGAAAACATTTTCGAAGCTGTCGAGCTGGTAGTCGTCGGGAGATTGCAGCTCAATGATTCGCCCTTCGTGGAAGAGACGAGTAAAGCCACGTTGCATCAGGCTCATCAGGTGCGCCGTGATCACCTGGCGCGGGGAAACCAACTGACGTCCGGCTTTTGCCTTCGGTTTGGCGGCATTCGACGCGGAGCCGTTGCGTCGCGTTTTGGCGTCTCCGTTGTTGGGCGTTTCGACTAATCCAGCGTGGGCCGGGAACAGAACGAAAAAACGCGTGCCGGCGGTAAGTGTGCGGAGCACTTCGTCAGCGACCGACTCGGGAGAATCTTTGTAGACTTCACGACCGCAAACTCGGCAGTAGGTAATGCCGATGCGTGCGTAAAGCAGTCGCAAGTAGTCAAGCACTTCCGTTTGCGTGCCGACCGTCGAGCGCGGGTTTCGCGTTGAGTTTTTTTGCCGGATGGCGATGGCCGGCGCGATGCCGCGAACTTCGTCGACGTCCGGCTTATCCATCCGTTCGAGAAACTGGCGCGCGTAGGCTGACAAAGATTCAACGTAGCGGCGTTGGCCTTCCGCATAAATGGTGTCGAAAGCGAGCGACGACTTGCCGGATCCGCTGACCCCTGTCACCACGGTGAGCTGATTTATGGGGACCGAGAACGAGATGTTCTTGAGATTGTTAACGCGCGCGCCGCGCACTGAAATTACTTCTTCTGCCATGGATTAACCCGCCGCACTGCCGCTGAATAGCCACTGCACCGCCACTGCTTAGAATCGCGGCCTACTTTGAAACTTAGAATAATATCGCGATTCGATGCGGATGCGAAATACGGGTTAATCGAGGGTTATGAATCGAGCGGACATTTTCCCGGGTCGGGAATCTTGCTGGTCACTGGTGGGCAGGGATAATACTGGGTGAATTGTTGGACCTGTTGCGCGATCGCGGTGCTACTGAGGAGTTCGACCATCTTTAAAGCTTCATCGAGACCGGATGAAATGCCGCCGCCAGTAACACGGTTGCGATCAATTACGAAACGCGGGTAGCCCTCAACCACGTTAATGGCCTTGAACTGTTTCAGGCAGGGAATGAACGCCCAATGCGTCGTCGCATTGTAACCATCAAGCAAGCCCGCCTTCGCCAGCAGCATCGCGCCTTCGCAAACTGAAACGACGTATTGAGCCTTCTGACTACGCGAAGTCAGAAAATCAAGATATGTGCGACGTGGGTCATTCATTATTTTCGTTAGCGCCGACGGATCGCCGCCCGGCACCCAGAGCACATCAAGCGCAGGCACGTCGTGAAAACTTTTCTGCGGCTTCATTGAAAGGCCGTCTCGAGTAGTGACGCTGCGCGACTTCTCGGCGACGAGGTAAACCTCGGCGTTAAGTTGCGGCGCAAACTGTTTCATCAAGTTGAAGATTTCGTAAGGAGCGGCCACATCGAGCAGGTCGACCTTTTCGTAAATGGGGATCCCAATAATCATTCTCATGCTCCGCGAATCAATAATATAAATGGGGTAACGCAGACTGCTGCAGAGCGGTTGCAATAACTCGCAGCAACCGAAACCAGCAGTCTGCGTTTCGCTTGAGGCAACAGCGCTACCTACCGCTGGCTCAGATAGATCTTCTTGTAGGTCAAGCTACTCTTCGGGGGCTCCTTGCCGTTAACCAATTTCGGCACCAGGGTCACCGTCAGGTTTTTCTGTTGGACCAGCAACGCCGCAGTTTCAGGTCTTAGCTCAAACACGGCATTGCGGACGATCGGGTGGTTGTGGCCGTTACCGGAAACGACGACCGAGAATGTGCCAACGAAAGCCGGCCCGACCGGAGTATCACTTTTGGCGTTTGGCGCGCCGATGAAGACATTTACGATGGCGCTCTCATTCGGCGGCAGCGTCAGGCCTTCAATATGAAGTTCATAGCCCCGGGGTCCTCCGCCTGCCAGGAGTTTCAAGTTCTGACGATGGGCGGTAGGCACTGCAATCGATCTCACGTGCGGCTTGGTGCCAATCCGGGTTGGCTGAGGAGTGGAAGCCACCAGCAGCGGCTTCAGGGCCTTCGGTTTAGTGGTTTTCACCTGAGCCGTAGCTCGCGTCACCATCAGCGGCGCGCTGGTCTGCGGTTGCTGGTAAGTGTAACGGAGATTGTCTTGCTCTTCCTGCGCCAACACGTCGGCGACGGTGATGTAAATCCAGTTGCCGTTCTCATCGTAAAAGTTGAATGGATGATTCAACCAATTAGAGTCGGTGTAATTCCCGTCGCTGTTAGGCGACTGCAGCCAGACATCCCAGAGCCGATCGATGTTGGTGTGATGCGCAAAGAAGACCGGATCCTGGGCCGCGGTCGCGAGCACTCCCATGTCGAGGCAGCCAACGGTTTGAGACTGGTCTACCGGCGTACCGCCCGGAGTAGTTGGCCAGAAACATCCTGAAGGTTCCGGGGACACGCCCGGATTAGCTTCGCCAGTCCAAATATGGACTGGCCCATGCGGACTGCTTTCCATCGCGCCGGCCAAGCCCTGTGATGGATCACCACCCATAAACGCCGCTGTTCCGTGCGTGCCCATCACGACCGACATACTTTGTGGGTCAGTGATGCCGACCGGAATCACGTCGGCTGGTCCAGCGCCGCGCCACGAATCCCAAAGCGGCCCCTGGGCCATGAAAGGTGGCGGCACGAGCGCGCGGGTTGGGTAAGTGTCCCAATCCCAATAAGCGAGTCGGAAGGTCGGGTCGTTGATCAGTTTGCCCAAAATTCGTTCGTGTACGTGGAGGTAACAACGATGCCACGGAAGGAACCACCAGCCGCCATGAATCTCAACGTTGCTCGGGTCGTAACCGCCGGAACAGTTGAAACAATGAACGCTTGCCTGTTGCATCCAGCCGCGCGGATCGTTTGGACTGGATACCGACAAATCGCGCATCGCCTGATAAGCCTTCTGTAGCCGCGTAATTTCAATGCTATCGAGATCCCAAACACTCTTGCGCGGCAAGATGGGAGCAGCAGAGTTAAAGGTGATGTGAGTAGGCGTCCCATGAGACGGCGGCGAACAGTCTACCGGCAGCTGATGGCCCGGCGCTTGAGCCCAGGCCCGCATCGCGCTGAGTCCCATCATCGCGCCGATCGATCCCTGACCGATGACGTTAACAAACTGACGTCGATTCATTTATTTTGCTCCTGACTGAGAGGATTCTGATTGGCCGAGTTCTCATATCATAGGGATGATCCGATTACAACAAATACTGCAAAAATCCTTGCATAATTACTGGAGGGCCTTAATGGCGTACGATAATAACGATCCCAGAGTTACGGGCGTGAGATCCTGGCTACTATTTTCGGCACTGCATTTAAGGAGAGCAGGCGCTGACCGCGAACGATAAGTCGGTTCTTGCGGCCGGGCACCAGCAGGCCGCCCCCTGTATCCAGTTTGTTGAGAGTCTGGCTCACGATGTCCTCGTGATTCTGCTCGCGGCCGGGAACCTGGCTGCGGTTTTCGGGTCCTGTTTTATCTTCGGGAACGGCGCGCAGTCGTGCCGGACAAACTGTGACCACCCTGACCCCGGTGGGCCTTAACTCCTCGCGGAGCGCCATGGAAAAGGTGGTGAGAAACGACTTGGTAGCTGAATAGACTGCGGCGTATGGCACCGGCTGCAGGCCGGCCATTGACGAGATGTTAATGATGCCTCCGCGGCCGGCGTCGATCATTCGAGGTAGCAGTTCGTAGGTCAGTTCAACGACGGCGGCATTCTGCAAGTGGACCATCGCCAGTTGGCGCGCGAGCGAAAGTTTGATGAACTCGCCGCGTTCGCCGAACCCGGCATTGTTTACCAGGAGGTCTACGTGAAGATGACGCGTGCGCAACTCTTGAGCGAGGTGGGATCCAGCGCCGGGGATGCTGAGATCAAACGCCAGAGGTTCGGCGAGAATTTGCTGGTCTCGTAGCTCTTCAGCTAACCCGGCGAGTTGGTCCATCGAACGGGCCACCAGCACCAGGTTTTGTTTGCGCGCTGCGAGAGCTCGCGCGAAAAACTTCCCTAAGCCTCGCGAGGCCCCGGTGATCAATGCATAGCGGTGGTCATCTGTTGCGCGATGAGCATCGCGCTGCGTGCTCATTAACGAGCGTCCCGCGTTTGGTTGAGCGTTACGGATTGGTCCAACTGCCGGAAACCGGCGCGGCCAAACAGGCGAGCACGGACGTGCGGTGGAAACTGCGTTCGGAAAACCACATCCCAAAACGCATTTGTGATTCCAAAACCGCGAGTGAATCCCTGGGAGCTGTGATGATAAAGGTGCGACTTCTTGATGTGGCGAAAGTAAGGATTCTTGAAATTGTAGTAGTGCATACAATGATGAATCCATTCCTCGAGGACGTAGCACTGAATCACGCCCGCCAATAACATCGGTGCGGAATAGATAGGGAAGAGGAAACTGACCGGCACCGCCACCAGAAAGATCGGCATCAGGTCCCGGAGCTGCCCATTGATATGTTCGCCGTCAAATGGTTTTTCGTGATGGCCAAAGTGGGTCGGATCCAGATATTTGTGAGAAAAGTAAGTGAAATACTTCTTATACTTCCGCTGTGACATCTTCCAATGTTTATGAAAAACCCAGCGATGCGAAGAGTACTCGGTGAAGGTCCACAGCGGGATCCCCATCAGGTAAAACGCCAGCACGTAATATGGATGGCCGTTGCGCAATCCGATCGCAACCAGGATGGCCGAGCAGACGGTATAGAAAGCGGTAACCCGGTAGAGCTTGCGGCGCGAAATTCCGGCTTGCTCGCGTTTGTAAGCGCTAACAGGACCAATACCAGAGCGTCCGGATAGGGGCATCAGGATCTCTCCTTCGGAAGTCACATTCGATGCAAGTTTACGCTCATCGTCGGCGTCACTTCGGTGAGTGGGCTTTAGGATGCTGGGTTCCGACGGGCCCAAGCTGAAGTTCTTTACTGTCCACCGGAGCCTGCCGAAGCAGGCGAATCTTATCAATACTACTGCTCGCTGGCAACGATTGACAGTTGCCAAACTCCGCACCTATAGTGCCCGCTATGCCTTCACCGAAATTCACATTACGCGGATTTAAACGCCCTCGCGAAGTCGCGTCGGAAGCGCTTGGCAAACTCGAGCGGCAGGTGTTGAGCGAGACCTGGAAGCGCCGCGAAGTCAGCGTTCGCGATATCTACCTGGCCTTCGGTGAAGGTGTGGCTTACACCACGCTCATGACCACGCTTGATCGGCTCTTCAAGAAGAAGCTGTTGACGCGGCGCAAAGACGGGCGCGCCTTCCTTTATCTTGCCGCAGTCTCGCCCGAAGAACTCGATCAGGGGATTAGGGAAGATGTAATCGACGGACTGTTGGGACACGGCGCCGACGCGGTGCAACCGCTGCTGGCTTGCATCGTCGATACAGTCAGCGAACGCGATCGAGAATTGCTCGATGAGCTGGATCGGTTAATCAAAGAGAAGCGTAGAGAGTTGCAACAGGGCGGTGACTAAATGTTCGAGCTCCTTGGCCTCTCAGTGTTGCTGGCAGCGCTGCTGACTTTCAATAGTCTGGCATCGCTGAGCATGGACGGCTTGTGGCGGATCGCCGGCAAGGCGACGGCGAGCTGGAGCGCGGCCTCGCGAGCGCGCCTGCTTTTCTCTTTGCGAGTCCTCCCTTCGCTCCTGGCTTTTCTGTCAGTGGCCTTGCTGGTGATTCCGGCGTATCTGGTCCACGAGCCGCGTCAAACTCCCGAACCAGTTAGTATCAAGCTCGGATTGATTGCCGTTTTGTCGGCGACTGGGATCGCACTCTCAATCTATCGAGGTGTCGCCACGCATCGCGCCACCGCGAACCTGACCGCCGACTGGCTCAGACGCGGGACCACAATCAAAATTGCCGGAATCAACATTCGGGCTTACCAGATTGAACATCCATTTCCGTTGATCGCGATCGTCGGCTTTTTGCGGCCACGACTTTTTATTGCCACGCAAGTGCTCGAGGTTCTGACACCCGAAGAAATTTCCGCAGCCGTGGCGCACGAAAATGGTCATCTGGCGGCGCGTGACAATTTGAAGCGCGGCTTGATCCGGGCCTGTCGCGACGTCTTGTTGGTAATTCCGAGTGGGCGTTTGCTGGATGAGGCATGGTCTGAGGCGTCGGAAGAAGCAGCGGATGAAAATGCCGCGCGCCAAGGTAACAGTGTGGCACTGGATCTGGCTTCGGCCCTCGTCAAGATTGCCCGGATAGTTCCAGTTGGTGCTCGTCCGACGATGCCCGCCGGAGTGTTTCTGCTCGGCGACGATGAAACCAAGGGAATCAAGTCTCGCGTGCGGCGGCTGGTAGCGCTTACTGCCGACGGTTCGCGTGGCGAACGACATCCAACCCTGGCGAAGCTCCTGGTTTGGGGACCCACGTGTATGCTGTTTATGAGTCTGCTGGTGGCGGCCACCAATCCTAATTTTCTCGCCGGGGTCCACTACGTAATCGAGCACGCGGTTTTCGTCTTGAGGTAACCCCGGAAGTCCTCCGTCAGCAGATACCCCATCATCAACGCTTTCCCTAAACCAAGTTAACTTCGAACTCGCTCTCCCGATCGAGTTGCAGTCGCAGGTCTACGACGGCTGGTAGTAGTTTAAGGGTGACGTTACAGTCCAACCGCATTTGCACCACAGCGCCGTTGTGGAATCTTCTTTAAGCTCAAAATAGGGGACCTTATGACGATCTCTAAAGGCCATGCGGCCGTGTCGCTGCTTGGCATGGTTTTGTTATTCATGGTGTGCTCAATGAGCCTCGCTGCCCAATCCCTGGCGGGTAGCGTCAGGGGCACGTTGAAAGATGCGGCGGGAGCGGCTGTCAGTGGGGCTGAAATTTCCCTGGTCCACTCGCAGGGGATGCGGCGCACCGCGCTGTCCGGCCCGGATGGCAAATTCGTTTTCGAAAACGTCGGTCCTGGATCTTACGGAATCACGATCACTCGCGCTGGCTTCGGCACCCACACTACCGCTGTGCAACTCAATGCAGATGAGCGAAAAGAGCTGAACATAAATTTGGAGATCAACCCGCTCAGCGAAGAAGTCACCGTGACGGCTGAAGCCGGCCAGGTTTCCAGCGCGCGCACGCTCGCACAGCCAGTCAACATTATCGATGAACATGAAATTCTCGACCGTGGAACTGAAGTCGTGGCCCAGGTGGTCGACGAGGAACAGGGGGTTAATCTGCAGCGGACCAGCCCCTCGCTCAGTGCCGTTTTTGTTCGCGGCCTCACCGGGCGCAACGTCGCGGTTTATGTTGACGGAGTTCGCTACACGACGAGTGTTCAACGCGGCGGGGTGGGAACATTTTTCAGCCTGATTGAACCATCGAGCCTCGATGCTGTCGAAATTCTGCGTGGGCCCAACAGTTCGCAATACGGCTCGGACGCAAACGGGGGCGTAGTGAATTTCATTTCACACTCACCGCGTTTCGGCGACGATGACAGCGAGCTCCACGGCCAAACCAACACGTTCTATTCTTCGGTCGCCAAGAGTTTCGGCGGCAGTCAACTCCTGACTTATGGAACTCGGCGCTACGGATTGTTACTTAACGCTAACGCGCGCCGGATCAACGAGCTGCGTCCCGGCAGAGGCCTCGATACCCACGCCGCGGTCACGCGCTTTCTCGGCGTTCCTTCCGATGTCTTTGGCCAGCGGCTGCCGGATACCGGCTTCACCCAGTATGGAGCTTTGGCGCGCGCGAGTTTCAACCTCGATGACACGACCCAGTTTCTCTTGAGCTACAACCGCAACCAACAGGACTTTGGCGAGCGATACGACCAACTGCTTGGCGGAGATGGCAATCTGATCGCGGATCTTCGCAACCTGATTTCAGACCAGTTTTACGCGCGGCTGCTCAAGCAAGACCTCGGCTTTTTTGACAACGCTTCGTTCACCTTTTCCTATAACGGCCAACGCGAGGAGCGAATCAATCAGGGGGGCAACGGCAATCCCTTTGGCGCGATCACTAATCAACGAGAACGCACAACTGTGCTCGGTTTCAATTTCAATGTTGATAAGCAGCTGGGCGAACGAAATACCATCCTGCTGGGGGCTGACGTTTATCGCGATAAGATCGCGGCTCCCGCTTTCACTACCGATCCGGTTACGAAAGCGGTCGTAAATTCCCGTCCGAGGATTCCAAATGGCGCTCGCCACTTGGCATACGGCTTTTTCGTTCAGGACGTTTTCACTGCTATCCCGGATCGACTGCGCCTCAGCGGCGCCCTGCGATACAACGTGGCCTCGTACAAGGCGCGGGCAGCGGATGCTCCCGTGGTCGGCGGCCGCCCGCTCTTCCCTGATGACAGCGAACACTTCAACGCGTTTTCCGGCCGGATCGGTTTAGTCCTCAAGGTCGCTGGCGGTTTCGACATTGCCGCAAAATACGCGCGGGGCTTTCGCACGCCCAACACGACCGATCTGGGAATTGTCGGTCTCGTCGGCACGGGTTTCGAAGTTAACACGCAGACCGCCGCGGCCCTCGGCGGATTCATTGGCACGACCGCAGGTAATGACGCGGTCTCTTCGGGAATTCGAGTGACGCGGCTGAATCCGGAACGCAGTGACGGCTTTGATTTGAGTCTCCGTTACTCAAGCAAACGCCTGAACGCGGAGCTTACCGGCTTCACTACCAAGCTGAATGATGTCTACTTTGATCAGGCGCTGATCCTACCGCCTGGAGCTGTGGGCCAACTTCTCGGGAGCGAGCCAATCGTTTCGCAAAATAGCCGGGGTTGGGTTTCAGTGGCAGTTGCGCCCACGAGTCCGGTGCTGGTGCGAGTCAACTACGACGCGGCGCGTTTCAATGGCGTTGAGTTCAACAGCGGCGCGAGGTTCAGCGATCAGTTTAGCGCCAAGGCCAACTTCACTTACATTCGAGCTTACAGCCTGCTAAACGGATTGCCGCCAAACATCGAAGGAGGAGTTCCGAATCCGGCGGCGTTCCTGAGCCTTCGCTATCAGCCCAGGCAGCGTTTCTACCTCGAGGCCTATTCAACTCTGACTGCGCGCCAACGGCGTCTCTCATCATTGGATTTATCCGATCGGCGGACGGGCGCGGCGCGTTCGCGGGCTGGAATTCAAAACTTCTTCCGTCGCGGCGCTTGTGTGCGCGGCCTGACAACTCCGGGCGCGGGCGGCTGTAACACTGCGGGCGGCACACTGATTTCGACGGGGGAGACGCTCACCCAAGTGCAAAACCGGTTGCTGCCGATCGGCGCTACCATCAACGGCGTCACCATCGTTGACAACAACACGAACGTCCCGCTCTACACCGCGGTGCCTGGTTACGGACTCGTCGGCATCCGCGGCGCAATGCGGTTTGGGGAACGCTCCGAGTTTCTTTTCGATTTTGAGAACCTCGCCGACAAGCAATATCGCGGCATCAGTTGGGGCGTCGATGGCGGCGGTCGCGGCCTAACGCTGCGCTATCGCTACAAGTTCTAGCTTTGGTTTTTAGGCCGGAGTCTGCTTCGGAAGTAATGAACGAGTTGTTGTCGATCCAGGGTGTAACCGAATATTTCATGTTGCAGCTGTTATCACACGTCATGGATCAAGCGGGTCATTCGCATCAAAAAATAAGGAAGCAACCGATGGCTTGAACTCTGCGGCGATCGGGGATATGCGGTTGATGAATTCCATTGGGAAGTATCCCAACTCCGTCGCACAACGAATACGAAAACCTTCCTTCGTCGCAACTGAAATATGGTCTTCGCTCGAGGTGACCAGCGCTTTTAGATCAGTGGGGATTCCATAACGGAAAGCGAGACGCGCGGCATTGCGAAAATTCGTGGTTGTATGACGTGCGTGCGGTTCGAC
>JANLZV010000268.1:0-3426 GCA_031366425.1 Pyrinomonadaceae bacterium
GGTGGCAGAAATGAAGAAAACAAACGAGACTGGTTTCTCCCTTATTGAGCTTCTCATTGTGGTGGCGATCATCGGCATCATCGCCGCAATCGCGATTCCAAACCTCCTCGCTTCACGTCGCGCTGCTAATGAAGGTTCCGCGCAGTCTTCTTTGCGAACCATCTACAGTTGCGAAATGACCTACCAGTCGTCGACCGGAGTCGGCAACTTTGGAACTATCGCCAATCTCCGAGGCGATTTTCTGACCGACGAAGTCCTCGGCTCGGGCGTCAAGAGCGGTTTCAACTTTACGGTTCCGGAAATCATCCTGGCGTCGTCAGGCGTCCAGGCGCAGTTTTTCGCCCAAGCCGATCCACAGACCGACTCGGGCGCTTCGCAGACTGGCACACGCCACTTTTGCGTCGCCGAAAATGGCGTGATTAGGGCGGAAGCCGGCGTAACTCCCATCGCTACTCGGGCCGCCTGTGACCTTATTGGGCCACTTGGAAACTAGCCAGAACTCTCCAACCAATCTCATCAGAATTCTCGCTTACGGAGCAGGAGTGAAAACTTCGGCTCCGTAATTTCTTTTCATATCTGCTGACAGAGAATTCACCCGCGTGTATATTCAGGTTCATGTTGCGGCGAATCCGGGCGATTGCTGGTAATGCCTTCCGCGAAGCGGTGCGCGATCGCGTGCTCTACAATCTGGTTCTGTTTGTGTTGATGTTGACGGCTGCGGCCATCTTTCTCGGTGAGTTATCAGGCGGACAGGAACGCAAGATAATCGTAGACCTCGGATTGAGCGCGATGTTGCTCTTCGGGGTTTTCATTTCGATCTTCGTCGGCATCGGACTGGTCTATAAAGAGATTGAACGTCGTACTGTTTATGCAATTTTTGCGAAGCCGGTCGGACGTGGTGAGTTTCTGGTAGGAAAGTTTTTGGGACTTTGTCTCACGCTTCTCGTGAACGTGCTGGCGATGGGCACCGGCATTTCGCTGGCGTTGATCTACGTCAGACGTGGCTGGGACCCGCAAGCGCTACAGATTTGGCCGGCAATTCTGCTGATCTATTTCGAGCTTATAATCCTGACCAGTGTCGCACTCCTCTTCTCGTCATTTTCGTCGCCCGCCCTCTCTGCACTACTTACTTTTTTCGTTTTCATCATCGGCCACTTCAGCTCTGACCTTAAAACCCTGGCCGCATCATTGGGCAGCGCGAGTGCCAGATTGTTTTTCCAGTCCATCTATTACCTGCTGCCAAATCTTGCAAACTACAGTTACATCACGCCCGCGGCGCACGGCCAAATGCCCACCGCAACGAACCTCGTCGCCGCGGGGCTCTACGCGCTGGCGTACGTAAGCTTGGTATTGGCTGCTGCCACACTCATCTTCAGCCGTAGAAACTTCAAGTGAACACTTCCAAGGCACAAGCTCGACTGTTAGCAGCACCTCGTCAGACGACCCTTGCTCTCGTCGGTGTCGTTGTCGGTGCGATGTTCGCGGTAGTTTTGCTGGCGCGTTGGAACGATGCCCATCGACCCGTGTCAACGTCTGCCAGTGAAGCAGAAGCGTTGTATCTAAACGGAAACACCGTCCGCCGGATGAGCCTGGGGTTTAATGGATTAGTGGCGGACTGGTATTGGATGCGATCCTTGCAATACGTCGGGAACAAGATCATTGAGTTTCCGGTCGATGTGCAACTCGACAACCTGGGCCAACTGAACCTGACTATGCTGGCTCCTCTGCTGGACACGGCGACCACAGTCGACCCGCAATTTTTGGAGCCTTACCAATACGCAGCGGTAGTCCTTGCTGATGCAGATCCCCAACAGGCGATCGCCATCATGAAGAAAGGCATTGCCGCGAATCCTTCCGTCTGGCGGCTGCACCAACACCTCGGTTACATCTATTGGAAGCAGGGAAACTTTCCAGCGGCGAGCGAAACCTACGGCGAGGGCGCAACCATTCCTGGCGCTCCGCGCTGGATGCAAGCCATGAAAGCGAAGATGATTGCTGAAGGTGGCAGTCGCGACGTGGCGCGCCAAATTTATCGAAGCATGTATGAGCAGGCTGGTGACGACGAAGTTAAGGAAATGGCGCGGCGGCGCTTGCTGCAGCTTGATTCACTGGATCAACGAGACGCGCACGGCCGACTGCTGGCTGTGTATCAATCGAAAGTGAGTCGATGTCCAACATCCTGGCGTGAAGTTGAACCGGCCTTGCGATCGATGCGTTATTCGTTAGACGCTGCGGGAGCGCCGCTGGATCCTTCAGGCTCGCCATATGTTTTGCAGAGTGATAAGTGCATCATCGAACTCGATCCCAAATCGGAAGTTCCGCGCAAGTAAACTAATTGCCCAGCTACCAGTTTTCGAACGCAGCTAAAAAGATCTAATCCGCCACCATCAAACAGCCATGACTGCCATTGTTGAAATTGAAAACCTGACCAAAGACTACGAACTCGGGTTTTGGCGCAAACGCAAAGTCCGCGCGCTGGATGGATTGTCGTTGACGGTCAACCAGGGAGAAATACTCGGATTCCTCGGGGCGAACGGGGCTGGTAAGACGACGACTTTGAAGTTGCTGATGCGCTTGATTTTTCCCACCTCTGGGACGGCGCGCATACTCGATCGCGATATCGCCGACGTCTCGATGCACTCGCGCATCGGTTACCTTCCCGAAAATCCCTATTTCTACGACTACCTCACCGCCCTCGAGTTTCTAAATTTTTGCGGAGAAATCTTCGGCATTCCGAATCCTGAGCGCACACGCAGATCTCGCGAACTCCTAAGTCGGGTAGGACTCAATGAAGCACGATGGAATACTCAACTCAGAAAATTCTCCAAGGGAATGCTCCAACGCGTTGGGCTGGCCCAGGCCCTGATTAACGATCCGGAAATCGTCTTTCTGGATGAGCCCATGAGCGGCCTCGATCCGATTGGACGGCGGGAAGTGCGCGACCTTATCGCTTCCCTTCGACTGGAAGGAAAGACAGTTTTCATGTGTTCCCACATCCTTTCAGACATCGAGGTGCTTTGCGATCGCGTGGCAATTCTCAAAGGCGGACGGCTCGCGCAGGTGGGTCCGCTGGACGAGTTGCGCCAACAGGGGGACGGACGAAATGCAATCGAGGTTGTAGTCAGCGGCACTGACGTGGCTACGATGCAACGTGAGTTACCCGAAAGAAATCAGTACGTAGTGAGTTCAACCCCAGCCGGACTTCGAATTGAACTGACGGATGAGAGCGAGGTCGACCTGGTGATTGCAGCGTTGCGGAAGGTCAACGGAAAGTTGGTCTCCGTTCAGCCTCTGAGGCAGTCGCTTGAAGAGCTCTTTCTTGATCGTGATCGTTGATCGTTGATCGAGCGGAACCGGCCCGGACTACTTAAACCTGAATCCGGTAACTTCAACCTTGATATTCGCGCGATCGTCTTTGTCCGTCAT
>JANLZV010000099.1:0-2510 GCA_031366425.1 Pyrinomonadaceae bacterium
CGCTTCTTCAGCCAACACATCGAGAAACGCATCGCTGATGTGCGTCGGGTAGGTATACATCACCCGCACCCACTCGATGCCGTCGGTGTGCGACAACTCACGCAGCAGTTGCGCGAGCGCGTCCTGCTTGCCGAGGTCTTCCCCGTAACGCGAAGAGTCCTGGGCCACGAGAATCAGTTCCTTGATTCCCTCTTCGGCGAGTTGGTGTGCCTCAGCCACGATCGAGCCAAAGCGCCGGCTGCGAAAATGGCCACGCATTTGGGGAATAAAACAGAAAGCGCAGGGACGATCGCAACCTTCGGCGATCTTGATGAACGCGTAATGACCCGGTGTGGCCAACACCCGCGGTGTCGATTCATCATAGAGGTAGGTGGCGCTCTGGTTACCGAGGGGAATCACTGGCAGCGAACGCGTGTCAGTTTGCGGATCGCAAACCGCTAGAATGTCGTTGATCTGATTCGTGCCGATGAAGGCGTCTACTTCAGGAATCGACGCCTGCAAATCATCTCGATAACGTTCAACCAGGCAACCGGCGACCACCACCCGAGTGGCCCGTCCCTCCGTCTTCCAGCGCGTCGCTTCGAGAATCGTGTCAATCGATTCCTGTTTGGCAGAGTCGATGAAGCCGCAGGTGTTAATCACGACCGTGTCAGCTTCGCTCGCGTCGGCCGTTAATTCATAACCATTCGCTTTCAGCTGGCCCATCATTACCTCGCTATCGACGAGGTTTTTCGGACAACCTAAACTAATAAATCCTACTTTTTTCATAACGATAAACACAGCAGACGCCCGCCCGTCAGCAAGGGCTCTTAGTCTCTTTGATCTCCGTATCCTCTCCTCACAGTCGGGCTTCTGACTCCAGTCGTTCGAGGGTTAGCTCCACCTCGAGTAATTCCGCCGCCGAGAGTTGTTCGCCACCAAACCTTACGCGATTGTAGGCGCGAGTGATAGTTAGCGCCGGGTCGAGCCCGATTAGGCCCGCAAATTCAAGCGGCGTAGTGTACGAGTCGCGCTCAAAACCGCGACGCGCCAGCACGCGCATCATTCGTTCGTAAAAAACGACTGCAGCTTCCGGCCGACGAGACGCGCTGGGCTTAATCTGTAAGCTCCGACGCCATCCAAAACGGCGCACTCGACGCGCAGCCCAACCGAAAAAGACCATGCCAGCTATTCCCAGTCCCGCTAAATAGAGGAGTCCCGTCTTCGCCGTTAAAAGCTGGCGTGAAGCCGTTAAAAATTGCGCCAGCACCCGCCGATAATCGAAGAGTTGGTTCTGCAACGAAGTGGCAAGCGAGCGCTGCTCCTGCTTGTCGTAGCCAATCACGTATTGAAACCAGATCAGTTCAAATGCTTCCGCATACTTTCCCAGTTGCGCCGCAAAACCCGCGCGGGCGGGGACCTCCTTGCCGGCCGCCGGCGTGGGATCGAAAGTGATCCAGGAGCCGCTGCCAGGAAAATAAACTTCCACCCATGAATGCGCGTCGCTTTGTCTGACTGTGTATGCGCCGGCGGCTTCATTGTATTCGCCCGGCAGGAACCCGTTTACTACGCGCGCCGGAATCCCACGCGTGCGCAGCATTACCGCCATGGCGGTGGAAAAATATTCGCAGTGGCCTGACTTAACATTGAACAGGAAATCCGCGAGCGGATCGTCGCCGCCAGCCTTCATCTGCAGGCTATAGCCGTAGTCCTGCTGAAGGTGCGCTTCGATTGCCCTCGCCTCGTCGAAACGGTTCGCCGCGTGGGCGTTTACGATCACGGCGTTTGCCAGGGCTCCAATCCGGTCATCAAGCATCGCCGGCAACTGCAGATAGCGGCTACTGTTCTCGTGGGTACGCTGGGAATCACGACGCAATAGAGCTGCGTCTGGTTGTGTAAGATCTGAAAGTGCGGTGTACATCGTGCGCGAAGACAAATGACGTCGGGCCTGCACCGAACCTTCGCCATCGACGCGCACCGCCACAAAGTCTCCCTGAATTGCGATCGGGCGCGGCGCGGCAAACAACACCGGCGATTCAATCGGCTCTAGAAAAACGGTTTGCGTGGTCAGCTGGTCGCGCGCCGCAGTCGCGCCCACCTGGAAGAAACCGGGACCGTCCTGATTCTTGTCGCGTCGCTTGACCTCAGTTTCACTCTGCCGCACCCCTAAAGATTTTTTCCAGCCGTGTCCGGTGAACTCGTCCAAAGCGATGCCGCGCCATCTGACGTCGACCTTTGGCTGCGGCTCTTCGATCCGGACGTGCATCACCACGGCATCGTCGCGTTTAAGATTGCCGATCTCGCCGAGAGTCACGCTCTCTGAGAAACCGGTGAAATTCGACAGAGCAGCTCCAGCGCGACTGAAGGCCGCGGCTCCTGAGCGCGGCGCAACCAGAAATAGCGGGAGGGCGAGCACGAAAATCCAAACCAGCAGCAACAAGGCGACGATCGGAAGTCGATTCGCTTCACCGGAGTTGCGCGCGTCTCGCCGTCGGTGCGCAGACTTCTTGAAGCGGCGCGAATCAGGCGCC
>JANLZV010000109.1:0-3008 GCA_031366425.1 Pyrinomonadaceae bacterium
TGCTTCTGTTTGTTCCCATCGATTTCATTAACCAGCTGCTGCTGAAATTTTTCAGCGCAGATACGGTGAACTACGTGATCTGGCCGTTTATCCAGGTGGTGCTGGTGATTTCCTTAGTCACTGGCTGGGTGGCCGCCGCCAACTACCTCGAGAGAAAGGTGTCCGCGTTTATGCAAGCGAGGCTCGGACCAATGCGCGTTGGTCCATGGGGAATCCTGCAGCCGATTGCTGACGGCATCAAGTTACTAACCAAGGAAGACTTCATTCCGGACAAAGCCGACCGTTGGATTTTCTTTATTGCTCCTTACATTGCGGTCGCGGCAGCTTTCATTGTTTTCGTGGTCGTTCCGTTTGGACCAGACTGGGCAGTAATTGCAGACATAAATATTGGACTGTTTTTTGTGCTCGCAGTTTCGAGTGTCGGAGTGCTCGCCCTGATTTTGGCCGGCTGGTCGTCAAACTCGAAGTATTCGCTGTTGGGAGCTTTGCGTTCGAGCGCGCAGATGATCTCCTACGAAGTGGCCATGGGACTCTCGCTGATCGGGGCGCTGATGTTTGCGCGCACGCTGTCGCTTTCGAGCATAGTCAACGCCCAGGGCAGCGACTCGATCTGGTTTGTTCTCTACCAGCCCCTCGGCTTTCTGATCTTTTTGGTAAGCGGTATCGCTGAAAATAATCGTGCGCCGTTCGACTTACCAGAGGCGGAATCGGAACTAGTGGCGGGATTTCATACGGAGTATTCGGGCTTTCGTTGGTCGCTCTTCTTCATGGCCGAGTATGCGGCGATGGTCGTGGTCTCGGCAGTGGCAGTGACCGTTTATCTCGGCGGCTGGTACTTTCCTTTTGTTTTCCGGCTCGAGACGAATGGTTATCATAACCTCTATGTTATAGTCAGCCTCCTGGTCTTTCTGGTTAAGCTTTCGGGCATTCTTTACTTATATTTCTGGCTGCGTTGGACGCTTCCGCGGTTTCGCTACGATCAATTGATGGACATCGGTTGGAAGTGGTTGATTCCTTCCGCGCTCATTAACATCGGCACCTCCGCGATTTCGATTTTTGTAGTTCAGGCGCTTGACGGGTGGCGCGGCATCAAGACGATTGAGTCGCTCTCAGGTGGTCTAAATCTCACCGCTGCCGGCAAAGGCGTGATGATCGTGTTGGGACTCGCCGGCCTCGGCGTTACTGGTTTGCTGCTCGGCAGAATCAACTGGCGTTCACGAGATTTCAATTTGAAGAGCCAGCGACGAAATATCAAACTGGTGAATGTGCCTCAGGGAAAGCCAGCGGTTCCGGTTGTCGCACCCGCCGCTAGTGAAGGATAGACCACGAACGCCGGGATTCACTGAATTGGACGTGCAATTATGGCTTTAGTGAAAGTTCCAAAACCGAAGTTCATGGAAAAGGTCCAGCGGTTCTTCATGGTGGATCTTTTACGTGGGCTGGGTCTCACGCTGAAGTACAACATCGGCGCGATGACTGGCGCTGATCCGGTGGCCGGCAAGGGAATTTACACCGAACAATATCCCAAGCATCGTCCGGATGTGGCCCCGCGTTTCCACGGCGCGCCGCGGCTAAACATGGATCCGGAAACGCATGACACTCTCTGCATAGCCTGCAATCTTTGCGCGCTCGCCTGTCCCGAAGATTGCATCGACGTGATTCCACTCGACATTGAAGTGATGGTGGCCGGGAAGGCCCGCAAGAAGAAGGTGCTCGACGAATTCATCTTCGACACTTCGCGTTGCATGTTTTGCGCGCTCTGCCAGGAAGCTTGCCCGACCTACTGTCTTGAGTTGACGCAGGATTTCGAACTGGCCACTTACTCGCGAGCCGGATTTGTCTGGAACCGCGAAATGCTTGAGCAGGGCAGGGAAACCGTGAAGTACACGAGGTAAAGAAGAGTAATGAGTGAAGAGTGATGAGTGATGAATAAGAAAAGGACCAGGGCCAACATCATCACTTGCTCATCACTCTTCACTTTTTACTTTTCACATTCATTATGATCCTATCCGGCTGGGAAGCAGTCTTCTTCTGGGTTTTCTCTATCGCGGCCATCTTCGCAGCTTTATTGACTGTGATGGCTCGCAACACCATTCATAGCGCCCTCTTCCTGATTTCTTCTCTCATTTCAGTGGCCGCTCTTTTCATTCTCCTGCACGCGGAATTTCTCGCAGGGGTTCAGATTTTGGTTTACGTCGGCGGGGTGATGGTCTTGTTCCTGTTTGTGATCATGCTCGTCAACGTCGGCGAAGAAGAGCGCGGACGCGAAGAGATTTTTAACCGGTCTCGCCAAGTCACTACGAGTGTGATCTTTTGCGGTCTCCTCGTCATCGGGCTCATCTATGCGGTCAACGCCGGTTACGAAGGCCTACAAAAGCGAGATGCGGCCACGATTGAAACCACCGGCGCTGACCGGCGGGCGTCGGATCAGCAACTTGCATCCTCGGCCACTGGGGCCTCGAAGATCACGAAGGGAACGGAGTGGGTTGGCAATGGACTCTATCGTTATGGCTCGTTGCCTTTTGAAGTAGCCAGCATTCTGTTGCTGGTGGCAATCATTGGTTCGGTAATGCTCGCGCGGACGCTGAAACAAGAAGCCGCGGTTGACGATGTTGCTCCCGACGTCCTCAAGTCCGAAGATTTGATTGACCCGAACCAGGCCGAAACACAGTTATAAACCGACGACACAATGATACTCCTGATGCTCAAAATTTTCGCGCCCGCCTTCGGATTGTTTCAGGAGGCCGCTGGTGGACGGCTGGGAATCGTCTGGGAACGCGCGCAGCACCCTGACCTTTCAAAATTCCTAATCATCGGCGCCCTGCTCTTTATCATTGGCGTGGCCGGCGTGCTGACCCGTCGCAACATCATTGTGATCTTCATGTCGATCGAGTTGATCCTTAACGCCGCAAACCTGAACTTCATCGCCATGTCGCGTTACCTGCAGGAGACGGGGAGTATGAACGCGGTGGCAGGTCAGATTTTTGCGGTATTTGTGATCGTCGTGG
>JANLZV010000111.1:0-3933 GCA_031366425.1 Pyrinomonadaceae bacterium
TTTGAGCAGTCGGGCAGATTGTTAGTACCAAATTGCCTGACAAAAAGCTGATACAGAAACGCAGCCTCGTTACTCGTCCGTCCAGACGTATAAAAGACTGCTTCGTCGGGATGGGCCAGCGAGTTCAACTCAGCGGCAATCAATTCGAACGCCTCGTCCCAGGTAATCTCTTCATAGTGGGTCGCGCGCGGGCGCAGGACCATCGGACTCGTCAGGCGTCCCTGCTTACCAAGCCAGAGATCCGATTGCAGGGAAAGATCGGCCACACTCCACTTCAGAAAAAATTCCGGAGTCAAACGTTTAGTCGTTGCTTCGTCCGCGACGTGCTTCGCTCCGTTTTCACAAAACTCTGCGTGGGAACGCTCTCTGTCAGGTTCGGGCCAGGCACAACCGGGACAATCAAAACCATCTTTTTGATTCAGTTGTAAAAGCGTGCGCACTCCGCGCCCGACGCCCATCTCGCTCCAAACCGCTTTCGCCGTTGCCATAATCGAGGGGATTCCCCCAGCCGCTTTGCTGAGCGGTTCGATTTGTACGAGCGAAGAATCTTCGGGCGATTGCGCGGAGGGGATCGAGTCTTTGGTTTCGCGGTTCGACATCTGATTATCGTTGACGATGAGCAAAACAAATTCTACCGCATCAGGCGGTCACGGCGCGCACCGGGGCTGCCACTGTGCCAACCCGCAGTCCTTGTTTGTTCAGTCAGCCCTCGGGCGCAGGTAATCTTACGACCTCAGGAAATTGGTTTGTCAAAAGAGTTTGACTTGGGTTCACGTTTAGCTTAAAAGCTTCTTCTCCACGGAAATAAGACTTCAGTCGCCACACTTTCACATGAGGAACTTCTACATGACTCGTTCTCTCTTTCGCTGTCTCATTGCGTCCTTGTTGTTGATTGCGGCGGGCCTCGCCGTGAGTGCGCAGGTCAAGCCCGGACGCGATCCGAATCAACCGATCGATGAGGACTACACGAAGAAGATTCGCGAGTACACAACCGAGTCGTTTTTAAATTAAACGCTGACAGACAAACTGCCGGCTTAGCCGAGCGTGCCCACTCCCAAATCGGTCTTAGGCGATGTGGCGGGGGCGCCGGGAAAGTTGCCTTACACGGAAGAAGTGCATCGCTACATGCGCATGCTCGAGAAAGCGAGCCCGCGGGTGAAGGTTTTTTCGATCGGCACTTCGGAGGAAGGACGCGAGATGATCGCGGTGGCCGTGGCTTCGGAAAGCCTGCTTGCGCGTCTGGACGAAAATCGGGCTAGGCTGAGCAAGCTCGCTGACCCGCGCACGATCAATCTCAATGATGACGAAGCTGACAAGCTCGTCGGCGCGTCGTTTCCCATCTATTACATCACGGGTGCGCTCCACTCGGTGGAGACGGGTTCCCCAACCGCGCTGATGGAACTCGCATACCGGCTCGCGGTCGACGAAAGTCCCTACGTCAAGTCGATCCGCGAAAACATGGTTACCCTGATTACGCCGGTCGTCGAAACTGATGGACGTGATCGTCAGGTCGATATTTACAACTGGCATCTCGCTCATCCGAACGAAAACTGGCCGCCGCTAATCTATTGGGGTCACTACGTGGCCCACGACAACAATCGCGATGCGATCGGTCTTTCTTTGAAGCTCACGCACAACGTGCTCAACACATTCACCGGTTGGAAGGCGCAAGTGATTCACGACCTGCATGAATCCGTTCCGTATCTTTACGACAATACCGTCGGCGACGGTCCATACAATGCCTGGATCGATCCGATTTTGACTGACGAGTGGCAGATGATCGGCTGGAACAATGTTTCCGAGATGACGAAATTTGGAATGCCGGGCGTGTTCGCCCATGGAAACTTCGACACGTGGTCCCCCGGCTACCTGATGTTTATTGCCGCCACTCACAACGGGATCAGTCGTCTCTACGAGACCTTCGGCAATGGCGGTGCCGACACCCTCGAGCGCACACTTTCCGCGGATGCTTACAGCCGCACGTGGTACCGGCAAAATCCTCCGCTCCCTCGCACGCGTTGGTCGCAGCGAAACAATAATAATTACCAGCAGACGGCTTTGCTGGTCACGCTCCACTACTTCAGCAACAATGCCAAACTTTTTCTGAAGAACTTTTATGTGAAGAGCAAGCGCTCGGTGCTAAAACCGCGGACTGAGGGTCCAGCCGCGTATGTTTTGCCAGGCGACGATCCGCGACCGGGAAATCAAGCGGAGCTGTTGCGCACGCTGCAAGCACAGGGAGTCGAAATCAGCCGCGCCACCGCTGAGTTCACAGTTCCGGTGAAGGCGAACAAGAACGGCAAGAAGCCAACGCCCGCAGCCACGCCTTCGTCGACACCTTCGCCCCGGGCAGTGGCCGCCGGCTCACCCGCCCCGACGCCTTCACCGACCCGCACTTTTCCGGCGGGCAGTTATATCGTGCGCATGGACCAGCCTTACAGTCGCATCGCGGATGCCGTGCTGGATTATCAGTATTGGGCGCCTAACGATCCGCAAACAGAGATTTATGACGACACTGCCTGGACCATGGGTGAACTGGCAAACGTCGAAGTCCAAAGGATCACGAGTACTAAGGTGTTGGACGTTCCGATGGAACGCGTTAGCGGCAGCGTGCGCGCGCCGGGAGCGATTAACGGATCGGGTGCGGTCTACCTGATAAATCACAACGCCGACAATGCGTTGGTGACATTGCGCTACCGTCTCAAAGACGCTTCGATCGACGCCGCTGAAGAACCATTTGACGCGGCGGGCCGGAAGTTTAATCGCGGCTCATTTGTGATCCGCAAGGTGGACGCCCGGGAGTTGCAACGCCTCGCCGGCGAACTGGGCATTCCGGTTTATGCGGTTACAGACGCGCCCAAGGTGAAGAGTCATGAAGTCAGAGCTGCGCGAGTCGCCGTGATGCACACCTGGCTTTCCACCCAGGACGAAGGTTGGTGGCGCATTGCCTTGGACCAGTTACAAGTGCCCTTCTCCTACATCAGCACCCAAGACGTGGCTCGAGACGCGGATCTCAAATCGAAGTTTGACGTGATCATTTTTGCTCCCGTCGGTCGCGACCCGCGCGCCTTTGTCACCGGCATGCCGATGTATGGCAATCCACTCCCCTGGAAGACCACACCGCTGACACCAAACATCGGGAAGATTGATTCGACTGACGATATGCGACCCGGCCTCGGTTGGACCGGCTTGGAAAATCTCCAGAAGTTTGTGCAAAACGGCGGCGTGTTCCTGACGGTGATGGACACGGCTGACTTTGCGGTGACCTACAACTTTGCTCCGGGAGTTTCAATTGCGCGCTCGCAACGTCTGAAAGCTGTCGGCGACATTCTTCGAATGAAGACTGTCGATGCCGCGAGCCCCATCTCTTACGGTTACGACGATTCCCTTGCGATGTATTGTTCCGATGGCCCCATTTTCAATCTCAGCAATGTAGCCGGCGGACGTGGGGGACGCGGACCCCGCGAACAGCGAGTGACCGGGCGCGGAACACCCGACGAACCGGATAGCGTGCAGGGACGGCCGCCGGTTGAGATTCCGGAACGGCCCAAGGCGGAAGTTTGGGAAGCCCTACCTTTGACCGATGAACAGCGGCGGAATGCCTCGGCGCTGATTCCCCCTGCCGAGCGGCCACGCGTCGTGTTGCGCTATGCGGACAACAAAGATTTGTTCGTATCGGGTTTGTTGGATGGTGGCGATGAGATTGCGCAGCACGCCGCCGTGATCGACGTACCGTCAGGACGCGGCCACGTGGTGCTCTTTTCAACGAATCCGATCTGGCGGGGACAGACGAAAGGCAGCTACTTTCTCGTCTTCAATACGATTCTGAACTTCGACAACTTAAACGCCGGCCGGAAACTCGACGAGAAGTAAGGTAGCGGACACCGGCTCGTTGAATGTTTACAATTGCGACAGAAGTCGCTTGAGTGCTGG
>JANLZV010000274.1:0-2088 GCA_031366425.1 Pyrinomonadaceae bacterium
GCGCTGGCGATCGCCGAGCTTGACGCGCTTGCAGCTCGCACCGGCAAGAAGGACAACTGGCCGCGCAAGGGTTTTGTATTCTCAACTACCGGAAAAACGTCAGTCAGCGGCTATTCTCGGGCAAAGACGCGCATCGACAAGCTAGTCGCCGCGCTCGGGGCCCAAGAGAAAGAGCCAATAACCGTCGAAGAATGGCGTTTCCACGACCTACGGCGGACACTAGCGACGGGGCTACAGCGTCTCGGCGTTCGCTTTGAGGTGACTGAAGCAGTCCTCAACCACGTTGGCAGTTCCAAATCGGGCGTAGCGGGGATTTACCAGCGGCACGACTGGGCGTCGGAAAAGCGCGTTGCGCTAGAGGCATGGTCTGACCATATCAAGGCTCATGTCGCTGGCGTCAACGTTAGCGAATTGGACATATAGCATGGCGAAACCAAACCGCAGCTCCTCCACGGCGGACACCCCATCGCCTGCAATACTTCCTGCACCTATACGAACCCCTTCGGGGACCGAAGTCACAAACCGTGTCCGAGCGAAGGACATTACGACTAAGTTCAAACTGCCGGAATATGAGATCCATTCGCGATTAATGCAGGCTTGCGCAAACAATGAAATCACGGCCTGGGCTGGCCGTGCCCTATTTACCGAGGGAGAAATTTCGCACCTGGAAGCCAACTGGCAGATACTCCCAGAGACGTGGGTTTCTCATAAGGGGCTTTTCTTGAGCTTTATGGACTTGGGCGATGACAATCCCGTGTTCTCATTGCGCGAGGGAACGCTTCGTGGAAAAGGCTTTAGTCCGGTTACAATATGTGCGGCTGTAGGCCGACTTGTCGATGTCTCGTCTGTAGGGTTCAAACTCACCAGGCTTGAATTTGACGCCGATGACCTTGCATACTACCTCGGGGAACCGTCGGAGGCAATTGCATGCGGAGACGCGCTGACTTCAGCATCAGCGCTGAACGCCTCGAAGCTCCCGAAGGTCCAGGTCGGAGCGCAGACGGACGCCAAACGGTGGGAGCAATTTGCCGCGGCGTTCGCTGTGCTTTCGGAAGATGGTGCCCTCGATGGCAAGTCAGAAACAAAAGTCCATGAGAAAGTGGCCAGTTACTTATCCAAGCGTGGGCACAGCGACGCGTTTGGTGTGGATAATGTTCGGTCGCTTTTGCGCCGTGTGAAGGCCTGGAAAGCAAACCATCCGTACCCGGACGACGACGATTTTGGTAAGACGCGCACGTTCGATGACTGAGCGCGTTAGTCGGCAATAGTCGGCAATAGTCGGCATTGATCCGCGCAATTTTGCCCCAGAGTCACGATAGTCCATCTCACGCCACGCATCTTGCGTTGGCACCAGTGATGGACACATTCGTTGAAGAAGCTCCTAGACACGAAGACCGCCGCGCCGTGCATGGGCGTAGCGCCCGGCACGGCCGAGAATTGGCGGGTGCTGGGCATCGGACCGAAGTTCATCAAGACACCGGGACGCCGCGGTAAGGTCCTCTATGACCCCGACGACATCGAAGCCTGGAAGGATGCCAACCGCTACCAGTCCACGAGTGAAACTTCGTGAGCCGCCCGTTCAAAAGCTCGCGAAAGGCTGCCCTGGCGGTGCTCAACAGCGGAATTCGTCTGGATAAGCTTAGCGGCCAGTTCATGGGCCAGCTTGTCGCAACTAATCTGGACGTTCTCAGCCGCCCTCAAGCGGATTGGGTGGCCAACCTGCTTAAGCGGGCAAAGCTGCCCCAACTTGACCTGCGATCTGCCCGAGGACTCCCTAAGACCCGGGGCACAAGGTGCCCCTCGTGCAAGCGTCAACCCAATGACCCGGGTGACGTTGGAGCCACTTCCCGCCCAAACCGTGGCTCGTTCAAGTGAGCGGCCTTCCCATCACGGACCTGCCCTGGCCACTCGACGAATTGCGCGTGGACGAGCACTCTCGCAGTTTCGAGTCCGCTGAGTTCGCCGCCAAGGAGGATGCGAAGCGCTCCGAGATGCTTCGTAAGCGGGCGACAAAGCTTTTAGGTAAGCGTCGTGCACGGACCCTCGCACTGGCGGATCTGCTGGACCCAATCCTTACACCGGAAATAC
>JANLZV010000153.1:0-2247 GCA_031366425.1 Pyrinomonadaceae bacterium
CAACGTTTCTCTTACATTACCTACGCCCTCCAACAACGTTGGTCCATCGCCGAAATTCATCGGCTCTCCCGCGTGGATCCATGGTTTCTCGATCAGCTTCAGCAGGTGATGGAAATCCAGAAGGGAATCGAAGGACGCCCGCTGGAAGAAGTTGGACCGGATTTGCTGCGGCAGTTTAAGGAAGTGGGTTTATCGGATCGTCGTTTGGCTTACTTGACTGACAGGTCCGAAGACGAAGTTCGTGCCTATCGTAAGAGCCAGGGCGTGGTGCCGGTCTATAATCGGGTCGACACTTGCGGAGCCGAGTTTGAATCGTTCACGCCGTATCTCTACTCGACCTATGAATCCGAGAGCGAAGCGGCTCCCAGCGATCGACGCAAGATTATGATCCTGGGTTCGGGTCCAAACCGCATCGGCCAGGGAATCGAGTTTGATTACTGCTGCTGCCACGCGGCGTTTGCGCTCCGCGAAGCCGGCTTCGAAACGATCATGGTCAACTGCAATCCGGAAACTGTCTCGACCGATTACGACACTTCCGATCGGCTTTATTTCGAGCCGCTCACGTTTGAAGATGTGATGAACATCGTCGACGTGGAAAAGCCTGAAGGCGTGATTGTGCAGTTTGGCGGCCAGACGCCGCTGAACCTTGCGATGCGTCTGCACGAAGCTGGAGTGCCGATCATCGGCACCGGCGCCGATTCAATTGACCTCGCCGAAGATCGAAAACGTTTCGGCGCGCTACTGAATGAACTCGGAATTCCGCAGCCGGCGAATGGCATGGCCGCGACCGGCGACGAGGCGAAAGCAGTCGCCAAACAAATAGGTTATCCAGTGCTCGTCCGGCCCAGTTATGTTTTGGGTGGACGCGCCATGGCAATCGTCTACGACGAAGAGAGTTTGGATAACTACGTCCGCACCGCGGTGGGTTTCACACCCGACCGGCCGGTTTTGATTGATAAGTTTCTCGAACGCGCGGCCGAGTTTGATGTGGACGCTTTGGCTGACGAAAGCACTTGCGTGATCGCCGCAATTCAGGAACACATTGAAGAGGCGGGCATTCATTCAGGCGACTCTTCATGCGTACTTCCGCCCGTGCGGATCGATCCCGAGCACATCGAGACGATGCGCCACTACACGCGACTTTTGGCGACGGCGCTCCGTGTGCGCGGCCTTATGAATATCCAGTTTGCAATCAAAGATCATCGCGTTTACGTGCTTGAAGTTAACCCACGCGCGTCGCGCACCGTGCCTTTTGTTTCCAAGGCGACGGGCGTTCCGATTGCGCGAATTGCTTCGCTCGTAATGGCCGGCCAAGCCCTCGCGGATTTCGGGCTGCCGGCGAATCTTTCGGTGAATCGCTTCTTCATCAAGTCGCCGGTGTTTCCGTTTGCCAAGTTTCCCGGCGTCGATCCGATCCTGAGCCCGGAGATGCATTCGACTGGGGAAGTGATGGGCGTAGGTGAGACGTTTGGCGAAGCCTACGCGAAAGCGATGACCGGCGCCGGACTGACGCTGCCGAAGTCGGGCATGGCCTTCATCAGCGTGAATGAATCAGATAAGGGCCAGGCCGTCGTGCTTGCCCGCAAGCTGGCGCGGCTCGGATTTGAAATTATGGCGACTCTGGGAACGGCGGAGCGTCTGCGTGAAGTAGGCTTGAAAGCGGAAAATGTTTTTAAGGTAAACGAGGGCCGTCCAAACATCGTGGACCACATCAAGCGCGGTGCGATCGCCCTTGTGATCAATACGCCGCTCGGTCGCGCGTCGCATTTTGACGAACAGGCCATTCGTCGCGCGGCCTTGCAGTACAACGTGCCGTGCGTGACGACGATGACTGGCGCGCAGGCGATTGTTGAAGCGATTACAGCTTGTGAAACAGATAACGGCGTCGAGGTCCGCTCGTTGCAGGAATTGCACGCGGTCGGGGCGGCAGTTCGTTAAAAGAAAATTACCTCTGCGTGGTCTCTGAGTTCTCTGCGCCTCTGCGGTGTGCCGTTGCCCCAAACATTTACCGCAGAGACGCAGAGCACGCAGGGGACGCGCAGAGAGAACACGAAGGGAATTTGGCTTTGGAAATCAACAGCGACGCAATAATTGAAACGATTCTGGAAAAGTGTCAGACCATTGCAGTGGTGGGCCTTTCTTCGAACCCGGGACGCGCGTCATACGGCGTGGCGTCGTACATGAAGCGCAACGGTTACCGCGTCATCCCGGTTAATCCAAACGAAACCGAGGTGCTCGGCGTCAAAG
>JANLZV010000155.1:0-3082 GCA_031366425.1 Pyrinomonadaceae bacterium
GAACGTTTCTCTACCTGCTCGGCCGGGACAGTCTCACCGTCAGCGGACAGCATTTCGAGGCGCAGTGATGAAACCGTTCTTTGCCATTGCCGTGGCCTGCTTGAGCATTGCCAGACGTCCTTCGAGATCATTCTTAAGCGCGCTAATCCACCCAACATCTGCGAAGAGATCACGCGGTAACGCGCCTTAACCGCAGAGACGTGTTCGCGCGGTATCGCCGTCTCCCAAACAGAATTTTTCAGCGCTTCGATCGCGTGGTATGGAGTACACGACGCGAGGATCTCGCCATGTTGAATAATGGCCATCTGACTACAGAGGTTAGAAACATCCGAGACAATATGAGTTGAGAGTATGACGACGGTATTTTCACCTGCGGACTCGGCGAGCAGATTGTGAAATCGAACACGCTCCTCGGGATCTAGTCCGGCTGTGGGTTCGTCAACAACTATCAGCGCCGGTTCACCGATTAGCGCCTGCGCGATCCCCAGTCGCTGGCGCATGCCACCCGAAAACCCACCAACTCGCTGCTTTCGCGCGGACGAAAGATTGACGCGATCAATCAAGGCGTCTACCAAACGCGAACGTTCCTTCGAGTTCCAAACACCCTTGAGTTTCGCGAAGTAGTGGAGTGTCTGCTCGGCAGTGAGCGTCGGGTATAGTCCAAACTCCTGGGGCAGGTAGCCAAGTATCTGACGTACCTGATCTTTGCGCGAGATGACGTCGATCCCGTTCACTTGAACGCTACCGGAATCCGGATCCAGCAGAGTGGCGACAATCTTCATCAGAGTTGTCTTCCCTGCCCCGTTCGGTCCGAGTAAACCAAACATCCCTGGTTCAATCTGCAGACTAATCCCCTTGAGCGCTCGGACGCCGCTCGCATAGGTCTTCGTCAATTCATTAACCTGAAGCATAAGCTCGCGCTCCTATTGACAGACTTCGACCCATCTTCAAAGTGACTTTCTTTGAAGCGGCCCGGTCGAAATCGCCGGCGACTCTACTTGTAGATTACTTGTCTGAAATCAAACGCTCGACAGGAGTACGCATGCCCTCGTCGTAAGCCGCGAACACCGGCCCGATAGTTTCATTCAAACGCAAAGGCCATCCCTGCGACGTTGACGGAAACCGCGACGAATCCAAACTGCGGACGTACAGCAACAGACCGCTCAGCGTGGGAACTGCCATTAACACATCACCCAAATGATGGACGTTGCTATCCATTTTAAAAAAACGTAAGGCCAAGCCAGAGGCAAACATCACGATCAAGAATACTTTCAAGGCAACAAGGAAAGGGCTCCTCCGACTGGCGATCGCCAGACACTCATTCTTTACGCGCTCCACATCGCCGAAGCGCCGGCGCGCGGCATCATGAGCTTCGTCTGTGGACATCTTTTGTTGCGAGTAAGCTTGGGCGAGCATTTCCAGGTGAAAGCGAATTTCTTCCTCAATTTCCCGCTCCGCTCCGTCGCCTCGCTTCCGGATGCGTCGCTTGAGTAGAACGTTAACTTTCATCACTTCTCCTCGTCGCGCGTTCCGCTTACGCAGTTTGCAAGATCCGCGAGACTGCTCGGGAGACGCGCTCCCAGTTAGCTGATTCAGAATTGAGTTGCTTACGCCCGGCTCGGGTCAACTTATAGAACTTGGCGCGCCTATTGTTTTCCGAGAGGCCCCAATCCGAACTGATCCAGCCTCGCTCTTCCATGCGGTAAAGCGCCGGATAAAGCGAGCCATCTTCCACTTTTAAAACGTCGTCTACCGCCTGGTGAATGAGTTGAGCGATACCGTAACCATGCATGGCCTCGCGCGAAAGCGTTTTGAGGATCAAAAGCTCGAGGGTGCCCTGCATCAGATCAGTTCGCGAATTTGCCATGTTGCGCTTCCCCTAGTTTGTCTGGGGAGCCAGACTATCGCTGGCCCCCTAGATTGTCAAGGGAAAGGTTTTCTGAAAGCTCCAAAGGGAGCGCGGGCGCCCTCGCCCGCATTCGGTTCCCATTCAATGCGGGCGCGGGCGTCCGCGGTCCCGGGGTTTGGTTTCAGGAAGATGGCAAAGTGGGAATCAGTCTCTAATTTTGCTTGCCCAGTTCGCTCGGTCCTGCTCACCGAGTTCGGCGATCTTTCTCATGACAAAATCGGAGATCTCTTTATAGGTGCGAATGCGATCCGGTTTGGCGAGGTAATCGGCCAGTTCGAGTTGCGCACCGAAGTAAATTCGGATCTGTTCCCCGCCGGTCCAGTTTCCCAGCACCTGCTTCGGCAGATCGTTACCGAGGCCGGTGATGAATACTGGGATCACCTGGGGCGCTGCATCCTTAATCAATTTGCCGACACCGGGTTGAGCTGGAAGATACGAGTAAGGATCGAAACCCTTATTTCGGGTTCCTTCAGGATGGAAGCCAATGACGTTACCCCGCCCGTTCCGGCAAAGTTCAGCCAGTAGTCGCACCGAAAACTTATCAAACGCTCGCTTATCCGCCATCGGTCGATCCCCGGAGGCGAAGAAAGGGGGATACATGGACCACCAACCCATTACCAGGTTCACCAGCAACCCGAGCGGCGACTCGTAGAAAAATCTTCCTCGCACTGGGAAGAAGAGTTGTTTGCGCCACGAGGTGTTGCGGAAGAGCGCGGTCGAAACGACGTACATGTCAAAAAACGAACGATGGTTGGCCACGAGCAGAATGGGACGATCGCGTGAGGCGGCCTCAACATGCTGCAGGCCGTAGATGTTCATGATGTTGTAAGTCGCGAGGTGAATCCAGCCGGCGCCGAAGACGCTCTGACACCAGGTCCAGAAGCGCTTCCAGTTTCCCTGGTTCATCCGGCGAACAAAGCGGAAGGCAAAACGTTCGAAAGAATTTAGGGCGGAAAATTCATCGGGTGAGGGCTCCAAAGATTGTCCAAAGTCCAAAGGCCCAAGTCCAGTGTCTGTCGTGCCAGGCGTCGAATCCCCCGCCGCCACAACTTTCGGTTCGGGACTTTGCACTTTGGACATCTGACTTTTATTTAATCAACCGCAAAATACTTCGCCTCGGGGTGATGCGCGATGATCGCCGAAGTCGACTGCTCTGGTTCGAGTTGAAATTCT
>JANLZV010000161.1:0-8308 GCA_031366425.1 Pyrinomonadaceae bacterium
CCCGCGCTCCCACTGAGGCTTACGCTTTGCGGGCTAGGTCGTATTTGCTGACGCGCGGGCTTCTGCTTTCTTCTGCTTCTGCTTGGTTAACGCTTTTTGCGATCCGTCTCGACGGCTTTCAAAAACCTGCGACTCATCGAATTGCCTAAGTTCCGCGCTACCTGTTTTTCGTCGCGTCCCGAAAAGCCTTCCGGATCAAATTTACCAGCCCAAAGCGTCAGGTTCTGTTGCGAGTGAAGACGAAACAGAAGCTCCGCGGTTGGAACGACCCTCGTGCCGACTTTCATCTCATGACTGCCGAAGTTTTCAAACGTCCAATCCGTATTCTTCGAGCCGCGCTTCACGTCCACATTGAGGACCGCATCCGCCAGCTCAGGCTTGGCTGCCAACCTGATTTGTTTTGACGCGCTCAAGGTGCGAATGATCTCCTGCCGCAGTGCTCTCGCTTTCGCGCTGCTGCCAAGTTCAGCAACGTAAACTGTGTTGACGTCGCGCAGTCGCATTACCCGACTGTCCTGGTCCACACCGGAAATAGGATTGAAGAAAAGTACCGCGAGAGCGGGAATGAGTCTAAGCATGTGGCCTCCTTTGGATTCTTGAGTTGAGCGACGGCCCTGAGTCCACGCCGGTTGCGGATCGGTAGCAATAAAACAAAAGGTGCGATGATCCAGCCGGACCACCGCACCTCTTGATTCAACATCAGCTCAACCTTACGGCACGACATCGAGCCCGATCAGTTGTCGTCCGGCGATCACAAACTTCTCCGGCATCAGTTCCATCTCATAAACCGCGGAAAGCGCGGTCGGAGTATAGCCTCCTGAACTTCGATCACTGTTTAGCGTGGCGACCACCGAAGGCGGCAAATTTGGTAGTTCACTCGTGCCGATTACCGCGCCGGGCGTGATCCGGAAGAGCTTCACGTAAAGTCGATCGCTCTTCTTGATCTTGTTGATGGCGCCGACCAGTTGGCCCAGATCCTGCGGCACAAACGAAGCGGCCGCGGAACCTTCCTGGAGCGCGCCGCCGTCACCCACAAAAACCAGCAACTGGCCCGGAGTTGCGTCTTCGGGAATCTGGACTGGGATTCGCTGGACAAACTGTTTACCTGATTCAGTGCGAATGTAAGCCTGAATTTCAATCTTCTCACCGCGACGCGCTTCCGTCTTGTTCAAAGCGATACGCTCGAGGGTGGCGGCATACTTGGTGTCGGACGACGAGATATCGAGGGTGACGCCTTCGATCGTCACGTCGTCAAAGCCGCTGCCTAACAGAGACCCGATGGGAGCGGCGACGGAGCCGGCGGCTAGCACGGGTGAATTCGCGGCAGAGAAGCGCCGATCCAAAGCGATCGTCTCCTGGCCCTTCACGTCGATGGCGCCTTTAATCGTGATGGTGGAATCGCCGAGGGCACGTTCACTCGAAGTAATTGTGTTGAAGACCGTGATGTTCAGCAGGAGCGGCGTCAGGAATGGATCGTTTGCAATTTCGTAATTAAACGTCTCACTGCGATCGCGGCTGGTGTGCAAATTGATCTTCACCGGAATCATCTTGGGCGACTGTCCGAGTTTCCCAAAAACGCCGACGGCGCGGTCCTGTGATATCGAGCCCATCATCGCGCCTGGAACAGATAGCTTAAACGAATTGTTAACATTCGGAATTACGGTCACTACCGACGTCTCGCTCATCGGCATGTCAGAAGCGCCAAGACTCAGAAACGGATGGCCAAACGCATAGATGCGATCGCCGTCGCGAAAGGTGACGGTGCCGGAGGCCGCAATCGAATAGTCGCCACGCACCAGTTGCACGCTGATCGACGAACCCGGCAGCAGAGTTTTTTCGTTTGCTTTGGCCATCGGCGTGATCGTCGCGCCGCCGCCCGCGCCGGAAACCGGATACAAACCATTCGCCAACAACTGCGGCGAAAACATCGCAAGGGATTCCTGGCTGATGCCTCCGAAAACCACGGGGGTGGCGATCGGGGTTAGCTGTTGTCCCATTAAAGGCACAAGCCGCGAACCTTCTGAGACGGGCGCAATCAGGGAAGTCGAAGTTATCGACTGTTTCGGGAGACGGAGTTTCCAATCGGTGGCGGCGAGTTCAGCATATGAAACCGGTCGCGGTTCGCTGGTTTGCCGTGCGACATTTTGAGCTGCCGACCCTTTTTCGAAGATGTCGATCATCTGCTGGATTGGAGTGATGCCGGCAATTGGTTCCTTGGAAAAAGGAAAGCTGAAGGCAATCGCGCCCACCAATTTCCCATCAATGTAAACTGGCGATCCGGACATTCCCGCAAAAACGCCCGTCTTCTCCACGTTGGCACCGGTCAACCTGCCGATGATCAGAGACTGCCGGGGGCCAGGATAGCCCGGTAAGACGCCGAGAATCTCGACGCCAAAATCCTGAGGCTCGGTTCCCGAGAACACCGTTCCCGCGGTGCCCTTCATACCCGGTCGCAATTCATCGAGCGGGAAAAAGCGCGCGTCCTTTGCAGGGGCGTGGGAGACGGCCTTAGCACTCGTTGCCGGCGTTTGCGCGAAGGCGCTGATGCTGACGGCGAGGAGCACTAGCATCGAAAAAAGTTTAGCGAAGCTTTTCATTAACTGTTCACCTCTTGCTCGGTTACCGCTTGAATGGCGACTCTGGCAGCGCTGAGTTGGACTATAGCTTTCGCTCCAGAAGCGGTCAAGGTAGTTGCTAATAATCCCCTTGGTTTGGACAACGTGCGGCAACTTAGACGCGTGAAACGGGAAAAACGTTCCTTACGATTCACTAAACAAAGGGCGAACATTGCGTGACGCGAAGTCCGCGACTAAGATCGCGCGAGAATGGAATCAGTTGCAGGGTTCATACTCACCGGCGGCGAATCGCGTCGCATGGGAACAGACAAGTCGCGCCTCGAACTCGAGGGGCAAAGCTTTGTCGAGCGGATCGCAAACGAACTCGCGGCGTTAACGAATCCGGGTGTTTCGCCGATAACGCTGGTCGGCCACTCAGCGGGCCAAACATTCCTGCCAAACGTTCCTGACGTCTTTCCGCATTGGGGTGCGCTGGGCGGCGTCCATGCAGCGTTATCAACTTGTGCGGCAGACTGGGCGCTGGTCGTAGCGTGTGATTATCCGTTTGTGACGCGGAACCTTTTTGCCCGTCTGATCAGTTTCTGCGATGACTTCGAGGCAGTGGCTCCCATCCAAAGCGATTTAATTCCCCAACCTTTGTGCGCGTTATATCGTATCAACCCCTGTCTCGAACGCGCGGAACAAATGATCAAAACCGGCGAGCGAAAGCCGGTCGCTCTGTTACAATCCGTCCGCACGCGTTGGGTCCCATTTTCAGAGCTTGAAGATCTGACCGGCGCAACGCAATTTTTTGATAACATCAACACGCGCGACGACTACGATCGCATTGCGCGGGCGAAGCAATAGAATCAAGTTTCTAGAACGGCTTTATTCGTTAAGACGCATTCATAATTCCGGTTACAGAACTCATGGCAAAGCGACAGCGATTAGGCAAAAAACTCTTTAAGTCACTATTGCCGATTGTCGTAGTCGTCGTCGGAGCCTTTATCGGGACCCTCGCCTGGATTGTGTACGGAGTCACCCACCCGCCGCGCCAACCATATTTCGTAACGCCGCAGTCGTTTTCCAATATCAGCGGCTCCGCCCTCAAGATTACCGATGAAACCTGGCCGAACCGCGACGGCACGAGCGCGCGCGGATGGCTGTTGCGAGGCTCCGAAGGCGCCCCCGCGGTTGTTTTTTTGCACCAATACGGCGGCGACCGATCCCGGCTTTTCAATCTGGGCATTAAGCTAAATGAGACGTCAAACTTCACGATCCTCTGGCCTGATCTGAGAGGCCACGGAATGGAACCGCCGGTCAAGTGGACGTCCTTTGGAAGCAGTGAAGAGTCAGACTTGTTGGCGGCGTTCGCGTTTCTGCGAACTCTGAAAACCGGCGCGCAGACCCAGTTAATTGCCGATCGCATTGGAATTTATGGCGTTGAATTGGGAGCGTATACCGCCTTACGCGCGGGCAGTCAGGATCCGGCGGTAGTGGTACTGGTGCTCGACTCGGTTCCGCGTAGTGCGGATGAACTGTTGAATGCCGCGGTGAGCGGCGACCTTCGCGTGCAAAACCAGAGTGTCCTTTCGCTGGCACGGGTCGCCACGCGCGTTTATTTTGCCGGCAAATATGGGAACAAGCCGTCGTGTGAACTCGCGGGCACGCTCAAAAATCAGCGCGTCCTTTTGTTGGCCGGCACCGATGACGGTTATTTGCGCAACTCCACTGTGGCCTTGCAACCCTGCTTTCCAACCCCCGGAAATCTCGAAGCCAGAACTGACTTGCCTCTCACCGGATTCACCCTCGCCTCCGCCACTGGCGAGCAGGGTGAAGGTTACGATCGGCCCGTGATCGATTTCTTCGCCAGGCACCTTCGCTAAAATCACTCGCGCTCTAAATCCTGATCATTTGTTCTGACCAGCCTTTACCGCCACTAACGCGACCCTTCCATTATTCCCAATCTGCTCGGTATTCGCGCCTCCATTGCGGAGCAGCAGGTCCAACTCATTGAGCGGCACGAAGGCAAGAAGTGTCGTGTTTCGCTTTTTGCTCTCGTCGATTACTTGCGCCAGGTGTTCGTACATCACCGGTTCACCATCAGCCCCGTAAACCACGCGATTCGGGGCGTAGAATTCCGGAGTCCGATCGGCACGCTGCATTCCATAGATCATGTTCGTCGAATAACCGCGTGCATCCGCGAGTTGAATTAGATACTTCGCGGTTTGCTGTTCGACTGGTTTTGGCGCAAGACAATTTAGCGCCACTACGACTACTCCAAGTGTGGCCCCGGCAATCACCAGCAACGACGTAGCGCGCCTGTAGGTCAACAACAATGCCAAGCCCCCGGCCACTCCCAACAGAAGCGCAATCAATAACACACACTGTAACGGCAGCATTCCTGTTCGCCACGCGTAAAGCGGCGCAATCAAAGCGACGGCGAGACAAAGGCCGGCGGTGATCTTGATTGGCCAGCGTCTTCCGCCTGATCCAAGACTGAAGCGAGTGAGACTCTCCCCTGCAATCAAGGCTATGGCCGGCAACACTGGCAGGATGTAACCGGGAAGTTTTGAAGTGGAAAAGCTGAAGAAGAGCAGCGGCACCAGCAACCATGCGAAGGCAAATGCCTGGAGTTGGTCGCGAGCGGAACTGGTGGCGCGCGGTTTCCGCCAGGGCTGGTTGGTCCAAAATCCCTCGATTACAAACGCGGTCCACGGCAATGCGAGTGGCAGGAGGATCAGCAAGTAAAAATAAACCGGCGCAGGGTGGCGATATTTATTTGAAACGTAGCGCGCGAATTGATGCTGCACAAAAAACTGATCGACGAAAGGCCAACCGTGTCGCCCGATCACTGGCCCATACCACACCGCCGCGACTAACACAGCGACCGGGAGTCCCCAAAACAAACTGAGGCAGAAGCTGCGCCGGGGCAGCCGGCGACGAAAACAGAAGTAGGCGCCTACTACGCCCAGGGGAATCACGAACCCGATCAATCCCTTCGCCAGCAGCGACACTCCCATGAAAGCGTAGAAGCCGACTAGATAACGCCGAGCGCTCTTTTCCGCTTGCTGCAATTCCGAAATGAAGAATAAAGAAAGCGCCCAGGAGATCGTCATGGTCACGACGATGTCGAAACTTGCGGCCCTTGAGAACACGACGATTCCGAGAGTGGTCAAGGCCGCTAAGGCGCTCCAAAACCCAAGGCCGCTCGGCTGAGCCTGCTCCAATTCGCCTGCCATTCGCTTTTCAACCGAACGTCCGACCCAAAACACGGCTACCGCGATCAGCAAACCTGAAACTGCCGCGGGCAGCCGCGCCGACCATTCCGAGACGCCAAACAGTTTGTAGCTGGCGATCATCATCCAGTAGAGCAAGGCTGGCTTTTCAAACCACGGATGTCCGGCGAGTGTCGGCGTGATCAGATCGCGATTGAGAAACATTTCGCGCGCAATCTGCGCGTAGCGAGGTTCGTCTGGTCCAAGGAGGGAGAGATCGCCCAACCCGTACAAATAGAACACAGTCGCGGTCAGGAAAAGGATGAGAGGGCCGCGCTTGGCAAGGGTTGAAAGTTGCAAGTATAGTCGCTCCGCTTTTTCAGTCGTCAGTCATCCGTTACAGATCGTCGGTTGTTAGTTTTTAGTGACACAGTTGCGTGCGATGGGCTTCGCTGATTTGCCTGACAACCTCGATTGGATCTGACGGAGTATCAACGAAACAGGAGCTACAGACAAATGGAAGCTTCGCTCCTGTAGCCGGGACGACTACCCCATGACAACCACTGATCCTGGACTGATGACCAACGACTGATCGACTGACGACTGACGACTATGCCTTTACGAACCGCAGTGATCGGCGTGGGCCATCTCGGCCGCCAACATGCCCGCATCCATTCCAATCTTGCCGACGAAGGTGTGGTTGAGTTTCTGTCGGTGTGCGATCTCGACGAGCAAACTGCTCAAGCGATCGCGACTGAGAGACGCGTGGACTGGACCGCAAACTGGCGTGACCTGGTGGGAAAAGTCGACGCTGTCAGCCTTGCGGTTCCGACCGAGGCGCACTGCCGAATCGCCTGCGCATTGCTGAGCGCAGGGATTCATGTCCTCGTGGAAAAACCGATTGCCCGCACGCTGGCAGAAGCTGACCAAATGATCGCAGCCGCGGAGATTGGCAAAGCAATGTTGCAGGTGGGCCACGCCGAGCGGTTCAATCCCGCGCTCGTCGCTCTGCGACCATACGTGCGGCACCCGGTCTATTTTGAGATTCATCGCGTCGGCGAGTTTACCGCCCGTTCATTAGACATCGACGTCGTGCTCGATTTGATGATTCACGATCTCGACATCGTTCAATGGCTGGTCGGCGAAGATGTAGAAGTAAGTGACTTGCGCGCAGTCGGCATTCCGATCCTGACGAACAAAGTAGATGCGGCAAATGTGCGGCTCGAGTTCTCATCTGGCGCGGTGGCAAACATCACCGCATCGCGGGTCGGAACTGAGAAGATCCGGAAGATGCGTTTTTTCCAGCCGCACGACTACGTGGCAGTAGACTACGCGACCAAACACGCATCGATCAGCAGCCTCGCGCCGCCCGCCGCAAATGGCGTCTGGCCCGGTGTACAAACTAAAAACCTCGAGATCGTGGACGTCGAACCGCTGCGGGCCGAGATTCTGGCATTCATTGAAGCGGTGCGAGACGGCCTTGCGTCGCCCGTCTCCGGTCGTGCCGGACGAAACGCACTCGCGCTCGCAGTTCGCGCTTTGGAAAGAATCGCGGAACACGCCGCGCATCCGGGAGTCAGCGGGATCGGCAGAGCCACGCTGAGTTAAGAAGGCGCAAAACCGTCTGGCGCTTTATTTGAGGATTTCGTGGCGCGCTCAGGTTAGACTCGGCGATTGATGACGTTACCAGGACAGAGAATTTCTGACTTTCTGTTGGAGCGAATCGCGGCCGGCGACTTCCCTTCCGCAGTCTTCGTCGTTGGAGAACGAGGCGGCGAGGTGTTTGGCGGAGCGCAAGGCAACGCCGTTGTCGGAGCGAGTCCAATCGCAACCAGCATTGAAACCATTTACGATCTTGCTTCCCTCACGAAGCCGCTCATCACTACACTCCTCTGCGCCCGTCGGATCGAATCGGGAGAATTTACCCTCGCGAGCCCGGTCGCCGGCTGGCTGTCTGAGTTTGATCGTCCCGACAAACAGGCGATCACAGTTGGCCAATTATTAACGCACACTTCGGGACTACCAGCGTGGCGGCCGCTTTACATCCTGGCTCAGGGCGATCCCAAACGGACTCTCAACGCCATCGCGAATCTCGACCTGGAATACCCTTCGGAGAGTCGTGTGGTCTATAGCGACCTCGGATTCATCACGCTTGGTCTGTTGTTGGAAAAACTTTCGGAGAAACCGCTGAGCGAGTTAGCGAAAGAAGAAATCTTTACGCCGTTAGGGCTTAGCCGCACATTTTTTCCTCCAGAGGGCTGCCGCGAGTTTGCGATGGCAGCTTCTGAAACAGGAAATGCGTACGAACGAAATACGTGTGCTGAAACCAAGGCCGGCGAGTATCAGAACTGGCGCGAAGAAGTAATTTGGGGAGAGGTGCACGACGGTAATGCCCACTTTCTCGGCGGCGCTGCCGGTCATGCGGGGCTGTTCTCAAACGCGCAGGAAACGCTGGCGCTGGCAAATCAATTTTTGCCCGGTTCGCTGACAAACTTAGGAGAAGCTAAGGAGCGTTTGCTGAAACCGGAAACGTTG
>JANLZV010000171.1:0-3373 GCA_031366425.1 Pyrinomonadaceae bacterium
CTGTTGATGGTTTTCTCGATTACCAGGGCTTCGTTGTAAGCCGGCACCAGAATGGAAACGAAGGGCGCGTATTCGAAACCCGCACGTACACGTCCGCGGCGTCGAGAACGGGCCCATTGAGCCAGGGCGAGCGCACCAATAAAAATTAACCGGCCCAGCCCGAGCACAATCCCGATGATGAATACCCACTGCAGCGCCCAGCCCCCAGTCGAAAGAAAGAAAAACGTAATCGAATCAGCGCGCGAAAAAGCGCGTTCACGTCGGGGGAGCACCGGCATCACCTGATCGCGGGTCAAACCTGCGAGCGCGGAGACACTCACGAAGCGAAACCCGCGCGCGCGTAGTTGGTGAATCAGTTCGGGAAGCGCTGCAACGGTCGCCGAACGGTCGCCGCCTGAATCGTGAAGCAAGACGATCTGGCCGCGCGTATCCGGATTTGTGTCCACCGCACGTTGCATGGTGCGGTCAACGATTTCCTGCGCAGTGACCGGCAGTTTCCAATCATCGGGATCAATGCGAACGCCAATCATCAGGTAACCGAGTTGTTGGGCCAGGAGCGCTGGTTCTACGTCCTGCGACTTGTCGGCTTCGGCGTCGCCGAAGTAGGGCGGACGAAACAAAACGGTCGAGCGGCCGATTTCAGACTCGATCAACCGCTGCGTCGCATTCAGTTCGAGATCGGTAAGCGAGAGTGGAATTTCGCCGAGATTCGGGTGCGTGTAAGTGTGGTTACCGATTTCATGGCCATCGGTAGCGATGCGGCGCATCAGCTCCGGATAGGACTGGCCGTTCTTGCCGATGATGAAGAACGTCGCCGGCACCTGCTCCTGTTTCAAGATGTCGAGAATCGCGCGGGTCCAGAGTGGATCTGGCCCATCGTCAAAAGTTAACGCGATCAGTCCGGGATGATCGCCGCCGCGCTCGATCACCCACGACGAGGGAATGGCGAAAAAGTCTTCGGTTTTGATCAACCCGCGAGACCGGTCAAGCTCAAGATTTCGCCAGCCATCGTGGGGACGCGACACGACCTTCAGGATTTCCCCAGTGCCTTCGAAGTCTACGTCGTATCCATAATCAATCTTGCGAATTGCTTCGGCCGAGTCGGAACCAGATGGCCCGAGCAGCGACCAAATCGATGGGTCTTCGGATCCCAGCCGCCAGACGGCAAAGCCGGCCGGCTGATAACCGCTCGCCGCGCGCATCTCGTTGTAAGCCGTGGCCGCATCCAGAAACCAGACGGTGTGATGCGATTCGTCTTCTTCGTCATACTCAAACGTGGGGTTTCGCGCGTCGGGATCAAACTGGATTTTCGCCTCCGAATCGCGCGCGCGGATCAAAGCCTCCTGAAAAGTAACTTCGTTTGCTTCCTGCGCGCCTTCGCTCCAATCGTAGCCATAATTTCCTAACGCGATGATCGTCTTTGCCGGATCAAGATCGCGCATTCGCGCCGCGAGGTTGCGCTCAAACCAATCCTGGCCGGCAACCGATCCCGCATCGCTGCCGACCCAATGCTGATCGTAGGCCATCAGTATCAGGTAGTCAGTCACACTCGAGTAGTTCTTATAGTTCCAGCCCGGATCGTCAAACGGAACCGCCTCGACGAGGATTAAGCCGCGCGACGAAAAGCGGGCGTGTAACTCCTGCATGAACGCCAGCAGATTCGGCTGTGACGCAACCGGCGGCTCTTCAAAATCCACGCATAACCCGGCAAACTTATTGTCTTCGACGAAACTGGTGAGGGTCGTGATCAAATGCTCGCGGCTGGCCGCGTCTCCCACAGCGCGCGCCAAAAGTTCCGAGTTCCACTTTTCATTCAGCAGGTTTTGGACCATCGGAATGATGCGGACCTCGGGACGAGTCTGGCGGATCAGGTTGAGCGCTGGCACGTCGATGTCCGTCGCGAGCTGGCTCGTGCCGTCTGGCCCGTCCTGCAAGTGCGCCCACTCCGCGATGACCCAGTCGAGGTGGTCCAGGTTTCGTTTTAGCGAAGCGTAGCTCGACTCGTCCCAGTTAATGTAGAAACCAATTGATAAAGGCCGTGCGCCGGAGACGATGGGAGCGGGAGCGGGGACGACGGTGGGCGGGGGGACGACCGCAGTTTGCGAGCGCCGCTTCGCCGGGACTACGCGCTTCGTGGCGGCCAAAGCTTTTTGCAGTTCAGACTCCGCCTTGCGCGCTTTCTGCTGGCTGGGATTTACCGGAATGTCTATTCGCTTCGGCTTCAGATCCGCCTGGTGCGGCAAACTCGCTGCCGGCCTGACACTGAGGCTCGGGAGTACCGGGTTGACGAGGACGCTCGCGATGAATACCCCGGCAAGGAGAGTGACGAATACAGCGAGGGCTAGCCAGGTGCGGCGCACGCGCCGCCAACGGCGTCCGGCTGGATCGTAGAACACGGGGGAATCAGCGGATGACAATGAAAACGCTCCGGGGGGTTAGGGCGCGTCTAATCTCTCACCGCATCAGCGTGAGCGCAAGGCGCGTGTGCTGTCGGGAACTTGAAACACTAGCCCGACCGTTAGGGACGAACTCCGCGGAGCGGACGTTGGCATAAAGCCTGGGGTTGAGCGTGGCGAAACCCCAGGATCCTCACACCAAAGACTGGCGGAGCCCGCGAAGCGGCCGACACAGGTTCGCGTACGAAACGTCAGTCGTGATGAGTCGGCTGTCGGCCACTCCGCAGGCTTAGATTTTTTCCCGCTTCGCGGACTCTAAAGTCGGATACCTACTTTTTGCCCCACTAAGGTCTGAACGTTCTTGCCCTCGGTTCTTCGTTTCTGATATACGGGTTGCGTCACGTCTAATATCCTCGCTAGCAAAGGAGAAAAAGATGCGAAACAAGCAACTCAGCTTAGTCCTCTCGCTTCTCGCGATATCCGGCTCGTTTATCGTTGCTACCCGCTACAGCAGCGGCCAACCCAACCAACAGCCTCAGCCATTGAGAATGAAGGTAGCTCGTGGGAAGGATCATCTGAAATCGAAACCCACCCGACAGGAGATAGATACATTCAAGTCTTCAGTTCACGAAGAGGAAACAGGATTTGAAGATGTGATACCCGCGCACATACCGATTAAGGTCAAAATCAGAAAGGAGAGAGAGAAAGCATTTAAGGATCTTAAGAACGAAAATTGGGCGCGTGACTTTGAGCTCGAAGTCACCAACACTGGAACCAAGCCAGTTTATGAGTTGTACCTGCTCCTAATAACTGATCTTAAAGCGGCTGCGGGATTTCGAATAATCGCACCTCTCTATTATGGCAGGACCGAATTGGGAGACATTAGAGAGAGGGCAACCCCGGAGGATATTCCCATCAATCCCGGCGAGACAATTGTCATGAAAATTCATCCCGGCCAGTTGGACGCCTGGGATGTT
>JANLZV010000182.1:0-15350 GCA_031366425.1 Pyrinomonadaceae bacterium
AATTTTTATACATAACATTTTCCGCTTGTTCGTGTTTCCTCGCCGTTTCTGTGGGGACCGGGGGCGCCCGCGCCCGCTTTGGTGGGTTAATTTTGGGGGGGGGGGGCGCCCGCGCTCCTGTAAGAATTAATCTTCACGCAAGCGCCCTGGCGAGCGAAACTTCCACGGACTTCCGCCAAACCACTACGCCACAACCTTGCCGTTCAACTCCTTTTTCAGACTTTAGCTGTCAAACACTCGTCTAAGCATCATGTTTGGGAGTGGGCCTAAGAAAACGACCAAATCTGTGGGGCGAATTGTCGTATACTGTGCTTCCTCTCCTGGCTCGCGTTAGTTCGATGCAGTATCGAGTTTCGCCTGGGCCTGGACCAACAAGACTTGCCCTTCTATCACCAGGTCCCACCAGACACCGCGAGGTTATCGCGAAGGGTTAGTATGAAGTCCACAGTTCTCCTCTTATTGTTATTCATCGCAACGTCGTTACAGGCTTCGCTGCTGCAAGCCCGGCCTGCTTTCAACCCTCGCACAACTTCAACCAACACTTTCGAATTGAGCGACTTTGGCGCAGTCGGCGACGGCGTCGCGGACGACGGGCCAGCGCTCCAGGCCGCGCTCGATGCAATCGCGGCAGCCGGCGGCGGCACTCTCTTCGTGCCCGCGGGTCGCTATGCGATTTACACTCCGGTGCGTAAGAATTTTGCCGGTCTCGCTACGTCGCTGACAATTCATGGAGTGGAATCACTAACGCCCGTAGCGCCTCCGGATGCGGGCGGCCCCGAATTAACTCAGGGACTCGATCTCGTGTCAGAGTTTGTGCCGCGCACGGGCTCGCCGCAAACCGCGATCGTCATTGCCGGACTCGAAACTCTGCTGATTCATGACCTCACATTTATCGGCACGCCGGACGTCGAAAACGATGCCCTGATCACACTGGTGCTCGACGATATCTCCGACGCGACGATCAGACACTGCGAATTTTATGGACTCAGCAGTCTTGAGCCCGGCGGGGCCATCATCCGGGCCACCCGCAGCGGACTCACGTTTGAAAAGAGCGTTGTCTTAGGCAGCACTTGCTCGAGTGCCGATTACGCTTCCGTGATTCAGAACCTCGAATGGAAAAACATTACGATTTCGGAAGCGATTTTCGCGGACTACGGTCAACGTCCGGAACTCTTCGGAAAGATGAATGCTTCCCCCTACTCGTGGATCGGGATTGGTAACGCCGCCGCAGTCACCAATGAGTCGCCTCGCCGTGAAGCCGTCTTCCGCAGCGTGTTTCTTGATGAAGGCGGCTATACCGGCATCTCGAGTCTTCCTGATCTCTACGCGATTCCGAGCGCGCCCATTGATCTGGTCTACATCAGCGGTCTCCACATGAACGTGTCCAACTTTGGCACTACTGGACACTACCTCTACCAGCTGAACAATGTCCTGGTTGAAAATTCTCACTACGGCTGGACCAGTAACGCTGATTCCGCGATTTACCTGCTAAGCGTTAACCAGGCGATCCTCGATCAATTGGAATGCAGCGCGAGTGCGAATCGCATTCGCGCGGAGCCGACGGTCGGAAATCTCACTGTGATCAATTCGGTCTATGCGCATCTCGACTCTCAGGCGCAGTCAACCAAAGTGATCACCACCGCCACTCCGGAAGCGGATCCGGTGCAATACGTGCGACAGCAATTCGTCAGCAAGCTGAACCGCGAGCCTGATGCAGCCGCACACTTTTACTGGGCAAACAATCTGCTCGCCTGCGCAGCGGATGAACAATGCGTTAACCGCACCCGCATGGCGCTAATATCGTATCTCGGCGGTTCGCCTTCGCCGTTCTTTGCCATCAGGGGACACGTGACGAGCGACGGCTCAAGCGTTGCAGACGCAGTGATCACATTGAGCGGCTCGCAAACAGTGTCGACTATTACCGATGCTAATGGAGACTTTCATTTTTCAAAACTGCCGACCAGCGGCAGCTACACAGTCTCGGCTGCCAAGGCAAATCACACCTTCGTCGCGCCTACCCAGGTTTTTGTGACACCCAACACTGATCGGATCGTTAACTTTGCGAGCACAGTCAATCGCCATTCGATAAGCGGCCGTGTCACCGACGACACCGGCGTCGGATTGACGAACGTTACGCTCGCTCTTACCAGCGCGCAAAACAGCTCCACGACTACGACGGACGCGACCGGCGCCTACGCGTTCCTGAATTTGCCAGCGGGTGGGAATTATGAAGTGAGGGCCTCCAAGACCAGTTACGCCTGGACGCCGCAGCGTCAAGCGTTTAGTGAGCTCCACGCGGATCAGACGGCAGACTTCACCGGCACTGTTGTAACGCACGTGATTAGCGGGCGCATAAGTGAACAGGGCGTCGGCGTTAGCGGTGTTTTAGTCGAACTATCGGGCACGCAAATTCGCACAACGACGACAAATGCAGGTGGCAATTTCTCATTTGAAGTTCCGTCCGAAGGCAGCTACACGATTACCCCTGCGAAACAGTTTTACGCCTTTATGCCCGCGAGCCTGTCTCTCCAAAGTCTGGCTACCAGTCAAACCTGCGACTTCGCTGGCAAGCAATCAAGCATCGTTGAATTCAGCCAGGAGGGCCAAAACGTTTTCGAAGGCGGCGGAGCGATCAGCTTGAGCGTCGTCAGGATGGGTAATCTCGCGGGCGACGCAGTTGTCAGTTATTCGGCAAACAATGGCAGCGGGATTCAGGGACAGGATCTGAGCGCAATCATCGGCAAACTGCATTTCGCGCCGGGTGAAATTAGCAAAACGTTTACGGTATTTATTACTGACGACTCCTTCGTCGAAAACGCGGAACAGCTCACCGTAATGTTGAATGGCGCCGAAGGAGCTGAGCTGGGGACTCGCGCGTCAACGATGCTCACGATTATCGACAACGATACTGCCGTGGGCCCCAACCCAGTGGATGAGGCAAATTTTTTCGTCCGACAGCATTACCGCGATTTTCTAAACCGCGAGCCTGACGAAGCCGGCCTGGCGTTCTGGGCAAATCAGATCATCGCATGTGGCACTAACGCTGAGTGCCTGGAAGACCGCCGGATAAATGTCTCGGCCGCGTTCTTCCTTTCAATCGAATTTCAGGAGACGGGCTTTCTGGTCCATCGCTTCTACCAGACCGCATTCGGTCACCCGCCTGGCTACCTTCACGAATTCCTGTTGGACTCTCGAGCTATCTCCCAGGGGATAGTCGTAAACGCGCCGGGTTGGGAACAGACACTCGCGGCCAACAAGTCGGCTTTTGCGAACGAATTTGTGGCGCGTCCAGCATTCCAGAGTCGGTACCCACTAGACCTGACGCCCACGCAATTTGTGAACACACTAAACGCGACCGCCGGATCTCCGTTGACGGCTGCCGCGCTTGATTCTGCGATTGCAGAGTTTAAAGGGTCGGCCGTGAGCTCTAAGATTGCAGCACGAGCCGAAGTGATTCGTCGTATCGCCGAGAGCGACGTTGTCTCGCGACGCGAAACCGCGCCGGCGTTTGTGTTGATGGAGTACTTCGGTTACTTGCAGCGGAACCCGAGCGATCTACCCGACCAGAATCTCGATGGCTACAATTTTTGGCTCGCGAAACTCAACGAGTTTGCCGGCGACTTTCGCCGCGCACAGATGGTCAAGTCGTTTCTCGTGGCCGGGGAATATCGCCATCGCTTCGGTTTGTAGCCCTTCGGCCTGGACCACATTTTCGATTGTCCTGCCGGTTTCTTTACGCCCCTTCCAAAAAACACTCGCTGGTAGTTGACCTGAAGCGCTCGGGTGAGCGATGCTCGACCCTCGATTCCGAAACAAGCTGCATCAAACTTTCCATGGTCGGAAAGAATCTACGCCATTACAAGATTCTCGAAAAGCTCGGCGTTGGCGGGCAGGGCACGGTTTATAAAGCCAGGGATGAAAAACTTGGCCGCACCGTGGTCGTCAAAGTTCTGCCCTCCGAGTTGACTGCGCGAGAGGCCAATCTCAAGCGTTTTGAACGCGAAGCGCGGCTCGCTTCTTCTCTCGACCATCCCAACATCTGCACCATTTTTGATCTCGACGAAGCTGAAGGTCACCACTTCATCGCGATGCAATACGTCGAGGGGCGTAATGTGCGCCAGCTCGTAGACGGGCATCCGCTCGAATTGAAAAGCGCCTTGCTGATCTGTATTCAGGTCGCTGACGCCCTGGCGGCGGCGCACGCTCGCGGCATCATTCATCGCGATATCAAATCCGGAAACGTGATGGTCACGCCATCCGGTCAGGTGAAAATTCTTGATTTCGGTCTGGCGAAGTTGCTGGACGACGAAGAAGAGAATTCACGCGCGGCCCTTCATCGCACTGATCTGACTGAGGTGGGCGTGCCTTACGGCACGGCTACCTATGCGGCGCCGGAACAGGCGCGCGGTGATCGAGTCGACAAACGGGCCGACATTTTTTCCACTGGCGTGCTGCTTTACGAAATGCTTACGGGCACCTGGCCCTTTCGCGGCAAGACCACGATCGACGTACGTCACGCGGTCCTGCATGACGCGCCGCGGCCGGTCGCTGAACTTCGCAAGCAGGCAATCCCTCCGCGCATTCAGGCATTGTTGGATCGGTGCATGGCGAAGGAGCCGCGTAATCGTTACCAAAAAATGGAAGACGTACGCGACGAACTGCGGGGCATTCTGCAGGAAGTTTCAAATTCCGAAACCACCGGTCAGCCATTCGTAAGCGTCACTCCGGAACCCGCGCGTCATCTCGGGGGAGCCAATCCGGTTTCCCGAGCAATGCGTTGGTTGAAGTCGAAAGGAAAAGAAGCGGCCACCGCTGCGCCCGGAATGTCCGCGTCAACCAAACCGACGATTCATGAAACGCCGTTTACGACGATCACGGACCAGGAAAAAAAGAGTCTGGCTATCCTTCCTTTCAGAAATCTGAACAACGATCCGGCCTCGAGTTTTTACGAGTTCTCGCTGGCGGACGCGGTGATTACCGAACTGGCGAGGGTGCGCTCGCTAGTGGTCCGTCCTTCATCGGTAATTGCGAAGTATCAGGGTCAGCAGGTCGATGCTCGCGAGGTGGGTCAGGAATTGAAGGTTACTGCCGTACTGACCGCGGGGTTTATTCACGTGGGAGAAAGATTTCGCGTCACGACCCAACTGCTCGATGTGGCGTCCGGAGATATCATTTGGAGCGATCGCATTGATACATCTGCTTCAGACATCATCGTGGTCCAGGACACGATTGCCCAGCGGATCGTCGAAGGTCTCCGACTTGAACTAAGCGCTACCGAACAAGTTGGCATCGCCAAACCGTCTACCCAAAATGCGGCTGCTTACGAGCAATACTTGCGCGGCCGGGATCTGTTCGCCCGCTTTATTTTTCGCACCGTGGACCAGGGCGACTGCGACGCGGCGATTGAACATTTTCAACGCGCGATCGAACTCGATCCCAATTTCGCGCTTGCGCACGACGGCCTCGGGGCGGCGTTTGTGAATCGAGTATTCAAAGGGTTTGGCGGAGCCGAAGACTACGAGCGCGCTGAAGCAGCTTTCAACAAAGCCCTCGCGATTGATCCGAAATTGATCGAGGCGCGCATGCTGATGGTGTTCGTCTATCTTTGGCGCGGACAGAAAGATAAGGCCCGCGAGGAGGTTGCTCAAGCCCGACGCGAAGCTCCAGATGAGCCGGTGGTCCATTTTGTTAAGGCCACTTTGCACCGGCTCGATGGCGAGTATGGGCGTGCGCTTCGCAGCTATGAACGATTGATGCGCCTCGATCCCGCAGCCCACGTAGTCGCCAGCTACAATCGCGCGCTCGTTTACATGTACATGGGAAACTTTGCCGAGGTTGAGCGCCAACTCGATCACGCGGGCGATCCCGACAATCCGTTAGTCAAAACGTTTCGCGCCCTGGCTCTCTATTACACCGGGCACACTGATGCTGCCGCTGAGTTGATGCAACAGGCAGTGGCCAGCCACCCGAACATGAACGGCATTCGTCCGTTTATGGCAATATTTCTCAGCGCACAGGGCAAGCACGATGAGGCGCGAGCGCAACTCAGCCCGGCCGTGATGCTGACCGCCGAGGTAGATCCCGACATCGCTTATTCAGTAGCTTCCGTTTATGCGGTTGAAGGACTGCGCGAAGAGGCTTATGAGTGGTTAACGCGCGCTATCGCGCTGGGCAATGCGAATCAACTTTGTTTCGAAAGCGATCCCAACTGGGCTGCTTTAAGAGACGAAGATCGCTTTCAGCAACTGATGGCCCAGGTCCGTGCCAGTCATGTTGCGCCAGAACCCGATGCCCCGTCCGCTGATTAGTGCCCGATTCCAAACCCAACGCAATTGATAATCGCGATCAACTATCGAAACCGACCTGCTACTGAAAAACTTAAGCATGTTTACCAATCAACGCATACTTACTAAGCTCAGTCTTCTATTGATTCTTTCCACCGTGTTCGCGACTGCTCCTATCGGTAGTGCGCAGCAACAATCGCAGCGCGATCGACGAGTAGTATCTGATCAGGTGGTGACAGTCCCGGCAGCGAGGCCGGCGACGATTTCGAGTCAGGCACCGCAAACGACTCCTACCCCAGTCGTCCCGCTGCGGGCGGCTTCGCCGGTACAAACTACCCGAACCGTCGCGGAACTGCAGTCGCGAATTGCGGCCGTCTTAGGAAAGCCGGAATTGGCCCAGGCCATGGTGGGCATCAAGGTGGCCTCGCTCGACACAGGCCAGGTGCTGTTTGAATCGAACGCAAATAAGCTCTTGCGGCCGGCGTCAAACATGAAGCTGTACACCGTCGCGGCCGGTTTCGATCGGCTGTCTCCGAATTATCGTTTCGTAACTTCGGTTTATGGGCCAGCGAAGCCGGACAGCAAAGGAGTGGTCCATGGCGATCTCATAATCTACGGGCGTGGCGATCCATCGATCGGTTTCCGCTTTAACGAGGGAAACTATTTCAAAGGGATCGAAGACCTGGCGGCGCGGATTATCGCGGCGGGGGTGAAGCGAGTCGATGGCGACTTGGTCGGTGATGAATCGTATTTCGATGGCCCGCCTTATGGGACGGGTTGGGAATGGGAAGACCTGCAGTGGTGGTATGGCGCAGAGGTGAGCGCGTTAACCATTAACGACAATTTCCTCGACACCTCCGTTAAGCCTGGACCGAAAGTCGGCGACCCCGCTTTGATTTCAACTGGACCACCAGATCCATTGCTGAGGATTACTAATCACGTCAGGACCGCGCCAAACGGAACGCCGCGAGATCTCAGTGTTTATCGCCCGCTGGGATCGGACACAGTTCAGTTTAGTGGTTCAATCGCGCTCGACGACAAAGGCTACACGGGTCGCCTGGCGATCTCGCGACCGGCCTTGTTGTTTGCTTATCTGCTGCGGGCTTCGCTCGCGCAACGGGGCGTGACGATCAAAGGAAAGACTCGAACCATCGATTCTTATTCGGGCGGCAGCTTGATTGCCACCGGGCCCTTAGCCCTCGCACAAAATCCGGTGATGGACGGGAAGACGCCGGTTGAGATTGCCAGGAAAGAGTCAGGGCCGTTTAGTCAAATAGCAGCGCAGACGTTGAAGCCCAGCCAGAATCTTTACACTGAATTGATCTTGCGCACGCTCGGCGAATTAAGTATTCCCATGGCGACGATTGGCGCCGGGAACGTGGTTACCGCGCCGCCGCCTACTCGGCCGCGCACGAGCGAAGGTCGCGGGCTGGAAGTCGTGAAAGCCTTTCTGAAAGAGGCGGGGGTTGATCCTTCGTCGCTCTCGTTAACTGACGGTTCCGGTCTTTCGCGAAACGACATGATCACCGCCGAGTCTACCCTGCAGTTGTTGACGTACATGCACAATCATCGTTACGCCACGGCGTTTCGTGATGCGTTACCGATCGCCGGAGTGGACGGCACGCTGAGGAATCGCATGAAAGGGACTGCGGCGGAGAACAATCTGCGCGCTAAAACCGGCACGCTTAGTTCCGCTTCAAGTCTTTCAGGTTTTGTAACGAGTGCTGCAGGCGAACGATTAGTGTTCTCGATCATGGTCAACAACTACCCTGAGAGCACGGATCCGCCGTCAGTTTGCATCGATCCAATCGCCGTGCTGCTGGCGTCTTTCGCGGGAAGGTCAGGAGCCCGACCGTAAGAGAGTTTCGGAAAAAACTACATGCGTATCAGCTTCATTAAGTTTCATGGCTTCGGCAACGACTACATCGTAATTGAGCAACAACAGCTCGCTCATGTAGCGCCCACAGCCGACGCTGCCAGTCTGGGTGAGTTTGCCCGCCGCATTTGCAATCGACACTACGGCGCGGGAGCAGACGGAATTGCAGTAGTCAGTCCCACGCAAGATCAGCCGGCAGATTTTCATGTGCGCATTTTCAATCCCGACGGCAGCGAAGCGGGATTATCGGGAAACGGCACGCGTTGCGCGGCCTCGTATCTCTACTACCAAAAACTCTGGACCGCTGATCGGCTGCGGCTTAGCACTCGTTCAGGCGTGAAGCTGTATACGTTGCTGGAGAACTCCGGATCGGGTCAGTATCTTTTCGATTCCGAGTTGGGCCAACCTAAGTTTGATACAGCTTCCATTCCGATGTTGACCGAGCCGGAGCTCGATCAAGTAATTGACTACAGCTTACGCGTCGATGATGCGATGTTTCGGGTTACCGCCCTGCAGATGGGAAATCCAAATTGCTGTATCTTCGTGGACGACTTTGACTCGCTCGACTGGCGCAAAATCGGCAAATCGCTTGAGCGCCACCAACAGTTTCCTGATCGCACAAACGTCGTCTTCATTCGCGTTGATGATCGCGATACGATCAGCCTCCGCATTTGGGAGCGCGGGGTCGGGGAAACTGAAGCGTCGGGTTCGTGTTCCTGCGCTGCCGCCGTCGCCGCCATGATCAACGGCAAAACCGAACGACTCGTGAAGGTGCTGATGCCGGGAGGCGAAGCGCGGATCAATTGGCGCGCGGACGGCGAGGTTGTCATTACCGGCAGGGCTGAAGTAATTTATGCAGGTGAATGGCTAGCCGGCTGATCACGTTTGCGTTACGCGCGTTAGTTTTATCCCCAATGGAATCTCCGCCCCCAACGAAAGCCCAGCCTGTTCGCGCGCGCGTCGGTGCAGACTGCGCCCTACTGCTCATCATCCTCGCCCTCGCGTTCGCCCTCTCGGCGTGTGGGGGCAAACTAGTCAAAGAAACAGTAGCGGAAACGAAAGTGGTGACTCCCCCGCCGCCTCCGACGAGCGTGCCGACCTGGCTCGGTAACACCTCGCGCAGTTTCTACGGCACTGGCCCCTGGAAAAATGGCCCGAGCGAAGTCTTATGGGAATTCGAAACGAAGTTCACTTCGGGACGTCTCCATAAGGATCCCTGGGGTGGAACTAGTTGGCCGGGTCAGCCGTCGGTCAGCGAAGATCGCGTCTACTTTGGATCGGCTGACAGTTATCTCTACTGCCTCGACCGAAAAGACGGAAGCCTAATCTGGAGTTTTAAGACCGAAGACAGTTTGAAGTCTACGCCGACCATCATTGGCGATCGGCTGCTGGCGAGCGGACTGGACCACTACCTCTATTGTGTCAGCGCGAAAGACGGCACGCTCATCTGGAAGTTCAAGGCGGGCTTTGAAATTGACGGTACCGCCGCTGTGATCGATGGCCGCGTTTATTTCGGCTGTGAAGACGGCTTCTTCTATTGCCTCAATTTTGAAGACGGCGAGTTGATTTACAAAACCGAGCGGTTGGGATCGATGGAGGGGAGTCTGGCCGCGGTTGATGATCGGATTTACATCGGCACGGAGCTGGGCGATCTCTATTGCCTGAACCGAGCAGATGGCACAACCGTCTGGAAGGCGCGCATCGGCGCGGATTCAGATTCCACTCCCGCTGTTGCGAATGGTTTTGTTTACACGGCGGCGGAAGATGGTTATGTCTATTGTTTCCGCCAATCAAACGGTGAACCCGTCTGGAAGTTTAAAGCTGAAGACGGCCTGAGCCGGAATTTCAAGGAGCGCAGCGGGTTCTGGGCCAGCCCAATCGTTGTGAAGGACCGGATCTATATTGGATCAAACAATGGTTTCATGTACTGCCTGTCGACTGAAAAAGGCGAGGTCATTTGGAAACATCAGGCACGCGCGCCGATCTGGGGCACGGCGCCGGTCGTGGAAGATCGGGTAGTGTTTGGCGACAAGTCCGGGTGGATGTATATGCTTTCGGCAAAAGATGGCGAACGTCTCTGGGAACTGAAGATTGGTGACAACATCAACGCTACCCCCGCAGTCCTCGATGGCCAGATTTACATTGGCGCATTCAATGGAAAACTTTACTCGCTGGGCGCGAAGCACGAGCCGAATCCCCCCACCGCGCCGAACGCTTCGCCGGCAGTCCACTAAGTCGGAAGCAGCAATCTAATATGTCCGCCTCGCTGATTTATTTAATCGACAACACGCTCGACGGCCTCGGCGCCAGTCCGCGCGAATTGCAAGCGGCGCTTAGTCGCATGCGTGAAGGACTGGAAATTTTAGTGGAGATCTATTCGGCGGTCTCACTCGATCGCGTGCGAACGCTTGGTCCCTCACACATTGTCTTGAGCGGCCAAAGTCATCCATGGGACGATTACAAACCCGAGTCGCTCAAAGGCGTAATTGACGTGATCAAGAAAGCTCCTCAACCGATACTCGGAGTCTGCGGCGGTCATCAACAAATCGCGGCAGCGTTTGGCGCTCCGGTTGGACTGATGGGCCGGTTGGAACCGGGGCAGGGATACGCAGGTGCAAAACGCGAGCGAGGTTTCTTCGCGATTGAAACCATAGCTGATGGGTCTGGCGCGACCTTATTCAAAGATTTGCCTAATCGGTTCGACGTTTGGCATTCGCATTTTGATGAAGTGAAGGAATTGCCGGCGAAATTTCGGCGCACCGCGTTCAATGAAACTTGCGCCATCCAGGCGATGGAACATACCGAACGGCCACTCTTTGGGGTGCAGTTTCACCCAGAGCTCTTCGACGAGGATCATCCCGAGGGCCGTCAAATCCTCGAAAACTTTCTGCAGCTGTGATCATCGCTTTGGGTCGGAACTTGCGGACCCAAGGCCGTTTCTGAGTTTTCCGCCCGCCGAGATTTCTCTCAAAGCACTCCGAAAAATAGCGATTGAACGAAAAAGGGATACAGTTTCGGTGACCGGCCAAACAGGCTGGTGACCGATATTGGGGCAATTTCTTCGGGCAAATTGGCGGGGCTTTCTTAACTCTAAACATTTCAGTAATTAAGCCAATTATCGTCATTTTTCGGCCTTTTTTGAACTTCTTGATGGTGGACAGCCCCACGCTCGTGTGCTAGTTTTCCTGTCGACGAGTGGGAACAACCGCCCACTTGTTTTTGTTTTTGATCTACCAACTTAGCGCATGTATCAAGGTGCAAGCCCCTGTCTTCGGCTGACGTTGTTTACAACTCCTTGAGCCGAGGGTGGAGTCACTCAAACAGACTCGCGCAGAGCGCTGAGATAACTTAATTCGGACAGGAGCCCCGACGAATGAAATCATTTTTGAGCAGGAGCGCTGTGATCGCCGCAGTGCTTCTTTTTAGTTTGATAATTTTCTCTGCGAAACCCTCAATCGCCGAAACCCTCTTCTCATCATTTCAGGAAAAGGAAAGCAGCCAGCAGGAGTTGTCCAGGGATACGTTGGGAACACTTGGCAAGGCCGAGACTACGGACGCCGACTCGTCGGCCAACCGAAGCAGACGGGTGAACGAATCTGAAGCGCCAATCGTCCCCGCAACCAACTACGTCGCCACTGCCTACAGCCTGCGTGGCAAGACCGCGAGCGGTCGAATGGTCAGCCGAGGCTTAATCGCCGCTGATCCGCGCGTCTTGCCTTTAGGTTCGCGCGTGAAGTTGGAAGTGCCGGGCTATCACGGCGAGTATCTCGTGGCCGATACCGGCGGCATGATCCGCGGTCGTCGCATCGATATCTGGACGCCGAGTTCAAAAGAAGCAATGCGTTTCGGACGTCGCACTGTGAAGTTGACCGTGCTGAGTTATCCCACGAAGCGTGCAAGACGGCCCGCCAAGGTATAACTTCCAATTTCGAGATCAATTCTCTAGGCAGGAGGCGCCGGCTTCCTGCCTTTTGTTTTTGTCGGCAGCGCCATTTGTTTGCGGCCGCCGGGGCAAACTCGCATCCATGTCCCAATCCCATCGTTCTCATAAGTCGTGCTAACATGGCCGTCTAAAATCAATCTTAAACTTCGAAGGGTTTGCAAAACCTATGCAGGTTAGCCAGCAACCATCTGTAAACAACCAGGAGATTCCCGCACCTGAGCCCCTGGTGGAAGTCACGCGCGGCGGGTTAACTGAATCGAGACATCGCGGACACATCGTTGCAGTTGAACCAAACGGCAATATTGTTGCTCAGCTCGGGTCGAAGGAAACAGTTACCTTCCTGCGTTCGTCGGCAAAACCTCACCAGGCAATTCCGCTCCTAATCTCTGGCGCTGCCAATCGATTTGGTTTTACCGAACCTGAGATCGCTCTTGCTTGTGCGTCGCATAGCGGAGAAACGATCCACACGGAGGTGGCCGCAGCCATGCTTCGCAAGATTGGTCTAAAGCCTGAGGCGCTGAAGTGTGGGGTGCACGAACCTTTCAGTCCCGACGTGGCTCGCGAACTTCGCGAAAAAGGCGAAGCCCCGAATGTTCTGCAAAATAACTGTTCCGGCAAACATGCCGGCATGTTGGCGCTCGCGCTTCACCTCGGCGCTCCTATTGAAGCCTACGATGAGCCGGGGAGTCCGGTGCAGTTAGCGATCGCAAAAACGGTTTCGCAGTTTTCCGGAATCGCAATTGAGGACATCGCGGTAGCTGTCGACGGCTGCGGCGTTCCCGTTTTTGGCATTACGATTAAAGCGATGGCATTGATGTATGCGCGTTTGATTACTCCGCCGGCTGAGTTTGGCGATGGCGCGGCTGACGCCTGCCGGCGAATCGTTTCCGCGATGAGCACCTTTCCGGAATTAATTGGCGGCAGCAAAGACCGTCTCGATACTGAAATCATGCGCGCCGGCAAAGGCCGACTGATTTCCAAGGTGGGCGCCGAAGGCGTTTACACCTGCGGTATTTTGCCTGGCGCCGATTGGCCGCAGGGGTTGGGAATCGCGATCAAGATCGAAGATGGCGACGATCACCGTGCGCGGCCTACGGTCGTGATCGAGGCGTTACGACAACTTGGCATTCTCGCTGACGACTCGCTTGAAGCCGTGGCGCGCTATGCGTTTTTTCCCGTCACGAACCGGCGGGGAGAAGTGGTTGGGGAAGTGACTGCGGGATTTAAGTTGAATCGCCAATAAGCTTCGGAACTCTTTTTTCAAGGTCAAGAAATGGATAACGCTGGAAAGATGCAAGTCGTTTCCGAGGAAAGCCAGGAAGCTCCGCTCAACCTCCCACCGTTGCAGCGCGACGCCCACGGCCAGGTAGATCCTGATTCGATCCCCGACGTCATTCAATGGTTTCTCGATTATGATCAGCGCGTAGCAATCATCAAACACCCAAACGTCGAGGAAGTTTTTCAGTGGAAGCAGGCACAAAGCCGGGCCGCTGGCGAGCCGGTGTTTGATTTCAACCGCGCTGAAGACCGCCTTGCGATCGGCATCATCCAGGCGCTATCGGAACACGCAACCGAGAGTTCGCTCCATTCGTGGATCAGCCAATTACTAAACGCGCTCGACTCGGCCTCTAAGGCCACGGAAGCCGCAGCCGAGGCCTACCAGCTTGATCTAGCGGCTGGGGGTTCGGTGGTCAAAGAGGCGCAAAAAATTCCTTCAACGCGCGGAAGAAGCGAGTTTCTCTTCAACTGCTGGCTGGAAACTCTTTGCACCGCGGAGGCGCGAGTCATGGGTTGGCTTTACCAGGAATTTTATGGCCACCCGTTCGCGCCCTAAGACACTCATGAACGATAAGCTCCGCGCGCTCTTCCCCGTAACCGAGCGGGCCAACTATCTAAACCACGCCGCTGTTTCACCACCGCCACGGCCGACCATCGCCGCTATCGAATCGCAACTCCGTGACGTTTCGGAAAATGGCTCGGTAAACTTTCGCAACTGGATCGCAGTAAAGGAAAGTGCGCGGCGCCTCCTTGCGCGAATGCTCGGTGCACGACCGGAGCAGATCGCGTTTCTCAGAAACACTTCGGACGCCCTCTCGACCGTAGCAAACGGAATCGATTGGCGACCTGGCGACAATCTCGTCACGTTTCGCAACGAGTTTCCTTCAAACATCTATCCGTGGCTGCGTCTGCGCGATGCATTCGGCGTCGAAGTGCGCATGTGCGAGGAGCGCAACGGTCGTATCGATTTGGATGAACTGATTGCACTGATTGACGGACAAACCCGTCTGGTGGCAATCAGTCACGTGCAATACGCGTCGGGCTTTCGCGCGGACCTCGAGCGCCTCGGACGGGCTGCGCGGGCGCGCGATGCGTTGCTGGTGGTGGACGCTATCCAGTCATTAGGAGTAGTGCCGATCGACGTCGATTCTGAGCTAATCGACGCGGCCGCGGGAGCGGGCCACAAATGGTTACTCACGCCGGAAGGTGTCGGCTGGCTCTATCTATCCGACCGTGCCCGCGATCGAGTGAAGCCTACACTCGTGGGCTGGGTCAGCGTGCCGAATCCTGAAGACTATGCCAACTTCGAACAAGGATGGAACGCGGGGGCTCTGCCGTGGGAAACCGGGACCTACCCAACCGCGCTGGCTCATGGACTCGAGGCCAGCCTGTCGTTTTTGAGTGAAGTGGGGATTCAAAAGATTTACGAGCACTTGGAGATGCTGACTGACGGGCTGTGCCAACTGCTCGCGGGAGATGCGAATTACAAAGTGCTCAGCTCGCGGCTCGCCGGCGAGAAGTCTCAGATTGTTTGTATTCAAAACTGCGCAGGGATCACTGCAACGGCTCTTTACCTTCACTTAAAAGAAAGAAGCATCGTCACCGCGCCCCGTGGCGATCGGCTCCGCATTTCTCCACACATCTACAACACTACAGCGGAAATCGAAGATTTATTCGAAGCGCTGCCGAGATGAAGCTCAAGCGACTGGTAACCATGCGTTCGCCGCTTCCACATGCATTGTAAAGATACGCGGTCAACGCCATTTCGCCGCTGATAATGAGCCCGTGGAGTAGTCTTCATTTCCACTCAGTGCAATTAGGTTTAGTTTTAGGGGACTCTGATTTCACTAAAATCTTTTTCCCACGAGTTCGCGAATATTGGCACGGTCGTTGCCAAGCAGAAAGACATATACAAGTAGGGGTTGAAAGTAGGTATCGGGTAAAGCTCGGCGATTGCAGTGAGTGGAAG
>JANLZV010000188.1:0-2085 GCA_031366425.1 Pyrinomonadaceae bacterium
TCCTTGAGCTGAAATGGATTTCGGCCCTCGAGTGTGACGGTGCCGCTGGTTGGCGGTTCAAGCGCGCCCATGATGTAAAGCAGCGTGCTCTTGCCGCTTCCGGATGGTCCCATGATGGAGACGGCATCTCCGCGCGAAAGCTCGAGCGAGACGTTGGAAATAATCTTCAGCGAGCCGCCGGGCGTGGGGTATTCCTTGGAAACGTTTTCAACCTGAAGCACAAAACCTCCCAAAATCACGATCACGAATTCAACGAACTTACTTGACGACGCTCGCGTAAGCTTCGAGGGCGCGGTCTGCCATTAACGCCACCGAGTAATGCTCTCGCACACCCAGTAGTCCCTGCGCACCCAAACGTTTTCCCAGCGCCGGTTCGCGCTCAATCCGCAACAGCCCCTCGGCGAGACTCACGGGATCGTCAGGCTCAACCAACAGGCCGCCGCCGGTCCTTTCTACGATCTCTGTGAACGCTCCGCGTTTGGGCTGGACCACCGGGACCCCGCAGGCCATCGCTTCAAGCAGAAACAATCCTTTGGGCTCATCGTAAGTCGCCGGCACCGAGAGCACGTCAAGGCTTTGCAAAAAGGCGACTTTCTGTTCCCGGTCGAGTACGCCGCGATAGTGAAACTCGCCGCTGAGGCCGGCGTCGATCATTGCCTGTTCAATATCATTCAGATAGCCCTTATGTTCGGGGGCGAGATAGCCGGCCACTTCCAACCGCCAGGGTTTTTTACCGCCGTTGGCAGTGTCGTCGTTGCTTGAGTTATTTTCCAGACGCAACCGCCGATAGGCGTCCGCGAGAACGTGCAGACCTTTTTCCGGCGCCACCCGCGCAAAAAATCCCACCGTGAAAATATCAGCACTCTCGTGCGCTGCTGGTCCATAGCCTTGCAAATTGATCCCCAGCGGCACCAGCCGAATTTTTTCTGAGGGAATTCCCAAATAGCCAGGCATAAACTCGGTGTAGTAATCGCTCACGGCAATGAAGGCATCAACATATTCAACGTTGGCGCGTATCAACTTCTTGGCTTCTGAGCGATAAGGCTCGTGTAAGCCTTCGAGAAACAGATCCTCGCCTTGAAGCGTGCAGCAGATGGGCCGGCCGAGCGCCTCCTTGATCGGCTTCGCGAGACCCAACAAAAGCGTGTAGGGCAGGCTCACGATGTCCGGCGCACCTTCATGGCGTAACCATTCAAGCAGCTTTTCAATTTCCTTGCGTTGAAATCCGGCTTCGCCCTTCAACATCGAAACCGTCATTTCGCCAAGCATCTTCGGGCTGGTCGAGATTGAACGGCGCGACGCGAGTTGCAGCACCGGCGTGGAGTCCCAAATTCGATCGAGCCAGCGCGGCGACTTGCGAAAGAGCGGCACATACTGTTCGAGGTAAACACTGATGCCGCCAAAAAAGACTTTGTGGCCGCTGACATTTGGTTCGTCAGTCAAGGTCGGCGTATAGACCGGCAGCAGCGTTACATCGTGACCGCGCGAGATTAGTTCCGTCGCGAGCGCATTGTCGCGCAAACAGCTGCCGCAATACATCTGACCGGCGCCGCCTGTGAGATAGAGGATTTTCATACGGCGACCGCACGCTGAAAAGCGCGGCGCGCGTAAAGATGTTCGAAGAGGTTGCCTTCGTGTGGTTGGTCCCAACTGATCTGGCTGGTGGGGACAGGGCCAATGTTTAGCCGATCGACATTCGGGGAGGAGACCAGGGCGCGGATCAATTCCGGGTTGTTGGTGATTGCTGTGACCACGAGACTAGGTCCCAGGGCGCTCGGGATTTCCTCGGGCGTAGTCTTCACTACACTGACAAACGGAAACATAAATTCCTTGTTTGCCATCTGATGTTTGGAGTTCTCGCAAAGCACAACGGTCGGGAGCAGATAGGAACATCCATCCTGCTTCACCAAACGTTCCGCGGGTTGACGCGACGAAACGACCGCGCGCGCCCCGGGTTCTCTGAGTCCTTGATCGATCAAGTTCGAAATCCTGGCGGCGACGGCTGCATCGGCAAAAGGCGCAAGTTGCGCGGCTTCATCATCGGCCCGGCGCGGCTTGATAGCAGCGAGTCTTTCGGCGAGCGCC
>JANLZV010000203.1:0-5901 GCA_031366425.1 Pyrinomonadaceae bacterium
GTAGAGCCAGGCCGGAACCTTGTCCGCGGAAAACTTTGTCGATATAAATGCTGACCTCCGCCACACCAACATACACCGCTCGGGTTGAGACCGGGTTAAGCGCGGCCCAGCCGATTACGGACTCGCGCTGCATGGCGATGAGCCGCGGGGCGGGAAGGTGGCTGGCGTTCCACTGGTCCCACTCGGGCGGCCCGGTTTCAAACGTGGCGTGACCGGTCGCAATGCCGTCCAAGTAAATTGAACGTACAGACTCCCAGTGATCGACAGTTAGATTTTTAATCTCAAGCACGATTCGCAGCCCCTGTTCATATATGGCTTGACGAATGTTTCAGCTAAGCGTAAGCTGTTCATATTTGCATGAGCGTATATAAAATATAGAGGAGGATGGTAATGGAAGGCAAGTCAGTCGATTCAGGCACGGCAGTGACGGCATTGAAGGCGCATTTAGCGTTGAACGTCAGAAACGTTGAGCGCAGCGTCGAGTTTTACCGGCAGATGTTGGGAATCGAGCCGAGCAAGGTGCGTATGGGGTACGCAAAGTTTGACGTGCAAAACCCGCCCTTGAATCTCTCCCTCAATGAGAATCCCGTTGACGGCCGCGGTGCGTTGTCGCATTTGGGGATTCAGGTGGGGACCACTGAGGACGTGCTCGCTACGAGGCAGAGATGGATGGACGCTGGACTTACCACGCGTGACGAAATGCAGACCAACTGTTGTTACGCCATCCAGGACAAGACGTGGATTCAGGACCCGGATGGCAACGAGTGGGAAGTGTTTGTCGTGTTGGAAGACAACCTGGCTACCAGCGAGATGTGTTGCACTACCGACGTGCCGCAGCCGATCAGTATTCAACGGCAGACTCAAACCGTTTAGGCCGAGCGCACTCGAACCAAAAAGGCCTGACGCTTGGGAATGCGTCAGGCCAATTTTTAAATCAGTTGCGGCTACCGAACTATCGCGGTGTTTCCTTTAGGCGCTGTTGTCGTTCCTGCATGCGTTGTTCACGTTCTTTCATCCGCTGTTCGTGGCGAGTCTTACGTTCCGCTTTCAATCCATCGAGTTTTGCTTTCTGTTCCGCAGTCAACAGTCCTTGCATCTCGGCGCGAACACCCTCCATGGAAGCGCGGATCTCCTGACGTAACGCTTTCCCACGAGCTTCGTCTTCAGCCGAAAACGTGCCGGCGATTCTTTTCTCGCGCAATCTGAACAATTCTTCGCGCTGGCCTTTGGTGCTCTCGAGGCGACGGCGCATGATCGTGCGCCCCTGTTCTCGCTGCGCTTCGCTCAGATTAAGTTCGTGTCCGAGATGGCCCATGGCCCGGCGGCCAAATTCCGCCCGGCGCTGGTGTCGCATTCCATGTCTCATTCCTTCGCCACCCTCACGCCGGCCGAGCCGCTCGCGCATTCGCTCGCGCCGTTGTTCCATTCGTTGTTCTCTTTGACTACCATCAGGCGAGGCGGGTGTTTGCGTTTGCGTGTCCTGGGCTAGGGCGATTGAGCCAGAGGCTAATATGATTCCAAATGCTCCAAGCAGACCTTTTCGTAAAATCATTTTCTCGTTAACTCCTTCAATAAACTGAATATCAACTTTGTTTGGGGAACTCGCGGGTTCTCTAGTTAGACGCTGCGCCCTTCAGAGAAGTTTGGAAAGGTTCGCAAATGGAATTGCGTTTTAGAGCAGAGTACTTTACGATGCAAAGAGACGGCGGGCGTAAGGAGCGAACTCTTTTGATAGCTCGTGTTCGCCGGGTTAGTCCTGGTGTTCCAGTAGTAAAAATCTGAATCGTCACGTTACAATCATCCGCAAATGAACCTTCTTGAGAACGTAAACTCGCCCGAGGATCTGCGGCGTCTCCCAATAGAGGATCTGCCGGCGGTAGCCGATGAGATTCGCCAATACATTTTGGAAACGATGTCGCGCATTGGGGGTCACACGGGCGCTTCGCTCGGGGCCATCGAACTCGCGGTGGCGCTTCATTATGCTTTTGATACGCCGCGCGATCGATTGGTTTGGGATGTCGGACACCAGGCGTACGCTCACAAGATCCTGACCGGGCGACGTGACCTGCTGCCGACTATCAAACAGTATGGCGGCATCAGTGGTTTTCTCCGGCGCGACGAGTCAGAGTTTGACACCTTCGGCGCGGGTCACGCTTCGACGTCGCTTTCGGCGGCCTTGGGAATGGCCATCGCGCGCGACAAAAACGGCGAAGATCACCACGTGGTGGCGTTGATTGGCGATGCGTCGTTGGCCGGTGGAATGGCGATGGAAGCGATCAATCAGGCGGGCCACTTGAAGAGCCGGCTGATCGTAGTGCTCAACGACAATGAAATGTCGATCGCTCCGGCGGTGGGCGCGTTGACCGGTTATCTCAACCGCATTCGGGGTGCGCACGGGTATCACCGTTTTAAAGACGAGGTGGAGGAAAAACTTCTCGCGATTCCCAGCGTCGGCGGGCGTCTGCATCATGCGGCCAAGACGGTGAAAGACGCGATCGCGGCCGCAGTGTTGCCCGGGGCGTTGATCAACGAACTTGGATTCAAGTACATCGGTTACGTTGACGGTCACAATCCACGTGCACTGGTCGCGGCGTTACGCGAGGCCCAACAGATCAAGGACGGACCGGTGATTGTTCACGCGCTGACGACCAAGGGCAAAGGACACCCCACGGCGGAGAAGGATTACTATCGTTGGCATGCGACCGGGCCCTTCGATTTGAAGACCGGTAAAGCAGTCGCGTCAAAAGCGAGCGCGCCGACTTATACGAAAGTTTTTGGCGACACGTTGACCGAACTGATGGGCCAGGATGAAAAAATTATTGCCCTGACGGCGGCGATGCCGGACGGCACTGGAATCTGCACTGCGCTCGAAAAATTTCCTGAACGTTCGTTTGATGTCGGCATCGCTGAACAACACTGCGTTACGTTTGCAGCCGGAATGTCCTGTGAAGGCTTGAAGCCCGTCTGCGCAATTTATTCGACCTTTCTTCAGCGCGGTTTCGATCAACTGGTTCACGACGTCTGCATTCAAAACCTCAATGTGAAGTTTGCTCTGGATCGGGGCGGCGTCGCCGGCGGTGATGGACCAACTCATCACGGATTGCTGGACATCGCGTATCTCCGCAGCGTACCTAATCTCGTCGCCATGGCGCCGAAAGACGAAGGCGAACTTCGCGACATGTTGCTGACGATGATTGAGCACGTGGGACCGGCGGCGATGCGTTATCCGAGAGGCAGCGGTGTGGGAGCTGACATAGCCCGCGCGCCGCAAGTTCTGGAAATTGGTAAAGGTGAGATCCTGCGAGACGGCGGCGAGATCGCGATCGTGGCCTATGGCTCAATGGTCCATCCGGCTCTGGAAGCTGCTGAGCATTTGGCGAGGGAAAAGATCGAGACTACGGTGGTTAACGCCCGATTCGTGAAACCGCTTGACGCTCCACTGCTGCTGGCCCTGGCCCAAACCAAGCGTCTAATCGTAACGGTTGAAGAAGCCTATCTCGCAGGCGGGTTCGGCTCCGCGATTTTGGAGTTGCTCGAAGAGAACGGGCTTCAGGACAAGCTGCGGGTAGTTCGCATGGGCTTTCCAGATCGGCTGGTAACGCATGGCGATGCCAAGTTGTTGCTGGCCAAGTATGGGCTTGACGCTGACGGCATTTTCACCCGCGTGAAGGAAAGCATCGACGTGCTTGACGATCGCCGCACGCGTCCGCAGAAGGTGTTGCGCTAACTTACACATTCAATTTGTGACTCGCGCCCGTTCTGTCCTACAGACGGGCGCGTTGTTTTAATGCACCATATCGTCGCCCTCGCTCAAGGATTCTGCTCACAGCGTCGATTTTCTCAGAAGTCAGAAGGTAATCGTCTCCGATGCTTTGTGGCCTCCATTTTGCAAACAGCTATGAGGTCAACAAACTAGTCTCCTGGAGTTTTGGAAGGACCAATGGCAATTACAAACGAGCAAGGGCAATTCTTCGGCACTGGACTTTCGCTTGCTGAGCCTCATTTTGACGAGGAAGCAACCGTGCTGTCGGCGAAGCCGGTAGTTCCACTTACAAATGTCAAACAAGTGGACTCGGCGCCTAAAAAGACTGCGTTGCGGCCCTGGGTCCTTGGGTTGTCGCTCATGGGTGCATTGTTGGTGGGAATACTCGCGACGGCGATGTACTACTCGCGAGCTTCTGGAGACGACTCCAAGGTCCTGGATGCAACGGAACTTTCTGCTGGGGCAGCCGCGACTCCCGCCGAGACTGAGAATGTTTTTTCCGGACCAGCCGTCGAACAGAAGGTTTCAAAAGTTAATCCGCCCGTCGCGGATGCTTCACAGCGGGCCGTGAGAGATGAGAAAGCGAAGACGGCGGCCGCGCCGCAGAAAAAGCCGGCGCCCCGACTCGTGGAAGTGATTACTGAAAATCAGCGTCCGAGACGCGACTCGGAAGAGGATCGCGATGATTTAGAAGCGGAGCGCAGGGAAGCTCGTGAAGCCCGCCGCCGCGACAGACGCGAACGCAAAACCTCCGACGACCTGATGCGGATTCGCGATATCTTTGAGGGTTCACCTCGTCCATAAAATTGCGATTTCATTGCTTCAAACCCGCAAGACAATTTCGCCTTCAGAAAAAAGTCTTTGTTGACTGTTTCGAAAACGGGTGGCATCATTTGGCCGCACGCAATCAGAGATGGTCATCGGCTGCAGTTAAGTTTGTCCCGTTAGTTCAACTCTCACATTAGCGAAATCCCGACTCCTTTTTGAAGTTAATACTGCGCGAACAGCGCGAGGGTATTTTTATGACGAATCAGACGTTTCGTGAACGGGAGTGCGCTCATCGTGGGTCCGGAGTGGACGGGGATTTCTACAACGGCTCGTTCTACGTGCAGGCCCTGCAACGATTGCCGGTCAATGAGGCGATGGAGATTGCCGGCAAAGTAAGCTCCTTTTTCTGGGTCGACGCTCCGCACATACTCGTTTGGCTTTGCCTGGATTGCGCAACTCAACTCGGTCTGGTCGATACGCCGCGCGCCTTGACGCAGAGTTCGCGTCGCCAGGCCTGACACTTTCAGAACCTTCCCGTTCACCCTTTCATCGAGTTGTGCGATAAAGTGAAAATCGATGAAACGGCAGCCGAACCATGCCAAGCCCTCTCCCGGGCGGGAGCGAATTGACAAGATACTTGTCGAACGCGGCTTGGCCGACTCTCGCACGAAAGCCCAGGCCCTGGTGATGGCCGGGCTAGTGCTCGTTGATGAGCAGCGTGTTAGTAAGCCTTCCGACTCATTTCCTACTGAAGCTGAAATTCGAATCAAAGGCAGTGACGATCCCGCCGCGCGTTACGTGGGGCGAGGTGGCGTCAAACTTGAAACTGCTCTGCGTGAATTTCAGATCGACGTCCGTGACCTCACCTGCCTCGACGTAGGCGCGTCCACCGGCGGTTTTACTGATTGCCTGCTACAACACGGAGCGCGCAAAGTGGTCGCGATTGATGTTGGTCATAATCAAATAGATTGGCGACTCAGGACTGACGCGCGGGTTGAAGTGCGCGAGGGCGTCAACGCGCGCTACCTAACGCCCGACGATTTTTTAAATCGCTTTGAACTGATAGTGATGGATGTTTCGTTCATTTCCGCCACCAAGGTTATGCCGGCGATCGTTTCGTTGCTAGCCGAAACTGGGCGATTCGTGATTCTGATCAAGCCGCAGTTTGAAGTGGGCCGAGGGGAAGTTGGGAAGGGCGGGATAGTTCGCGATCCGCAGCAACACTCGCGGGTGATCGGAGAGGTAAACGCCGCGGCACGACTGCTGGGCCTCGAATTGATGAAGGTGATCGAGTCGCCGATTCACGGCGCAGACGGAAACTTAGAGTTTCTGGCCTGCTACGAGATAGCTGAAGCCCGACCGTGAGGGAG
>JANLZV010000258.1:0-13718 GCA_031366425.1 Pyrinomonadaceae bacterium
CCGCATAACAAACGGTCCATCGGCGTGGGTTCTTCCATGTCGTGTTTGACGTCTTCAATTGCCGTCTCCTGATCGGGGGTCAGGACATATTCAAATCCATCTTCAAATTCCTGCTGCCACGGCGTGTCGGCGGCGAAGGCGTAACCACCCACCAGTTTGCGTTCGGCATACAAACGCAAAAGCTCGTCGGCCATGTCGCGCATTGCCCGCTTAGCGCGGGCCTTTGTCTTCAGCCAACCGAGTCCGCCGAGCCGATCAAGTGTGGGCTGGTGGCCCTCGGCGCTGGAAAACCGCTGGACCAGATCCAGCCGCTCAACCGGGACGTAGAGCTTTGCGTCCTCGAGATAAAAGAGCAGCATAAACTCGCCGCTGCGCCCGCCGAGATCGAGAGTCTGCAGACCGCCAAAGCGGCCGATGCCATGATCGACGTGGACCACGAAGTCGTCGATCCGAAGATCGCGAAAGTCGGAGAGAAACGCTGCCGTCTTCGATTTTGTTTTTTTGCCTTTTTCCTTTTGTCTTTTTGCGTCCGCGCCTGGCCCGCGACGTTCGAGCGCCTGAGCGCCGGCTTCGTCAAACAGATCCGACTCAAGATGAATCGAAAGCTGCGCAGCCGGCATTTCAAAACTGCCGCTAAGCCGGCCGACCGTGACGATCGTTTGCGACGGCTTCTGCAGATCGCCTGAGGCAGCGTCTTCAGCCAACCGAAGTTCCGCGTCGATCTCATACTCGGCCAGAATCTCTGCCACGCGTTCAGCCACGCCTAAACTCGGCATCACGAACAGCGAAGTAGTACCGCTATCTCGCGCGGTTACCAAATCAGACGCCAAACTGGCGAAACGCCCGTGATATTTCCGCGCTGACTGCGTTTTCCAATCCACTTCCGGCGCCTGCTCGGCTACTGGAAACAGAAACAACTGCTGACGCACGCTGCGAGTGCGACCGAGCTGGATCTTCGGTGCCTCGGCGTCCAGGCCCACCCCCTGATCTAATTCCGCGGCGGCGCGCCCCAGCATGCGCAATTCGATCCTTTGCCTATCGTTTAGTTTCGCGCGCAACTCCTCCGCCGTGAGATAGAGTTCCGATGGTTGCAAAGCGAGGTCGTCTGCGTCGTCAGTTTCAGCAAAACGATCGGCCAGCGTTTGATAAGCTTCGCCCAGATAAGAATCCAACAGCGAGGGCTCGTCGACGATCAGCACCGCGTCTTTCAAATACTCGAAGACGCTGCCGCTGCCCGCATTGATGATGGGCATCAGCCATTCCCATCCGGCGAACGCCTCGCCCTGGCCGGCAAACTCCGTGCGATCGCGCAGGGCGCGCGCATAACGTTCGTCGTTCCAACGATCGCGAGCGGCCATGGCCCACAGACGAAAATCGTCCGCGCGCACCACGAGTTCCCGCATCGGAACAATCTCTATTGACTGCAATTGATTGGTCGAGAGTTGAGTTTCGGGATCAAAACTGCGAATTGAATCAACTTCATCACCGAAGAATTCGAGGCGCGCCGGACTCGTTTGACCTGGCGACCAGACGTCAACAATTCCGCCGCGCAGGGAAAACTCACCAACGGCGCCGACCGGATCCTCGCGAAGGTAACCAGCAGCGACCAATCGTTCTACGAATTCCTCCGGTGATTGGGAATCATTTCGCTTCAAGACTGAGCCCGCGTTGATTATCTCCTCGGGCATCACGGTGCGACGCGATAAGGCTCGCGCCGTAAGCAGCACGAAATCCGGAGAGTAACGCGCCAACTGCCAAAGCGTTAACGCTCGTCGTTCGAGTGTTTCGGGATGTGGCGACGAACCGGCGTAAGGATCGGTTTCGGATGCCGGCAAGAGCAGCACTTCGTGATCGCAATCGCTGGATCCAGCAAGCGCGCAATACCAGAAGCGCAGATCGCCTTCCCACGATTCAAGATCGCGGTTAGCGAGGGTAACGACGGCAAATAGTTTTTTCGTTTGTCGCTGAAGGGCCGCTAACGCGAGTGCGCGCGCGGAACCGGCGACGAGCCCGCTGATCGAGATGACCCGCGCCCCTTGTTCAAGCTCGGCTAACACGCGTTTGTACTCCAGCGTCTCAGTGATGCCGCGCAGCGTTGCTTGTAAAGCGTTGGTTGTGGGAATCGTACTGCTCATGATCAGGTAGGTCCGGCCCGCCCCGACGGTCGGGCTTCCGCTGTTATAACTTCGTGGCGCGTTTCATTCGTTCGATAATTTCGGTAGTCGACGAACCGGCTACAAACGGGAGCGATGCCACCTGGCCGCCTGCAGCTTCAACTTCTTCGCGGCCGTGGATCTCGGCAAGTCCCCAGTCGCCGCCTTTTACCAACACGTCCGGCAAGAGTTGCGCTATTAACGAGCGCGGGGAGATGTCATCAAAAATCACTACGTAAGTCACATCACGCAAAGCCGCGAGCACTTCGGCGCGTTCGTCTTCACTTGTCACGGGACGCTCGGCGCCTTTTAGCTCTCGGACTGCTCGATCGCTATTAATCGCAACGATCAGCGCGTCGCCAAGATTGCGCGCTTCAGCGAGATAGCGCACATGCCCGACGTGCAACAGGTCGAAAACGCCGTTGGTAAATACCAGGCGGCGCCCCGCAGCGCGCAGACCTTTACGCACTCCGAGCAGCTGTTCCAGGCTCAGAATCTTTTCCTTCATCAAATTGCTGACAATTTAACATGAGACGCCGCGCGCCGCTAAAGACAACGAAGGGCTGTGCTGACTTGTCAGTGGGAGCGCGGGCGCCCTCGCCCGCGACGCGCGAAAAAAAAGAGATCTCGATTCTTTCATCACACAGCGGGCGTGGGCGCCCGCGCTCCCTTATGTACAATCGTCGCAGTGCACATGGCTTGTTTGCTCTGCGCAACCGCCCTCACTATAATCAGCGCTTCACCTGAGGAGCCAGAATTTGTCTATTCCCTTCATCGAAGATAACGATCAAACGAGCGCGCGCCGGCAACACCTGGAAGCGCTCCGCGAGTTAATTGGCAACGCCTATCCAAACAAGTTCGAGCGCAGCCAGATTGTCGAACCAGGCAAAGAAGACACGATCACTGCGATCGTGGAAAAGTTCTGCGCCTTCGAACCCAAGGCCGCAGAGGGGCAACGCCCCGCGCCCGAAGCCATCGAACTGGCTAATCGGCAACTCAGTGATAAGACGGTGCGCATGGCCGGACGAATTGCTACCCCCCCGCGCGTCATGGGAAAGGCCGCGTTTGTCCATTTATCTGATGGTGTCACCCGATTACAGATCTACGTGCGCAAGGCCGACGCCAAAGCAATCAACAATGCCAACGGCGCTCCGATTGAAGACGAAGCAGCCGGATGGAAGTTGCTTGAGCTCTTTGATCACGGAGACTTCATCGGCGTCGAGGGCTTTCTGTTCATCACGAAAACTGGCGAACTTTCGGTCCACGTACAGACGCTGCAGTTTCTTTCCAAGGCCATGCTGCCCCTCCCCGACAAGATGCACGGCGTTAGCGATCCGGAAATTAAGCAACGCCAACGCTATGTTGATCTGATTGCCGGAAGTTTGAAATTGGATCGCGAAGAAAATGAACTGACGCCACGCGCAGTTTTCGAATTGCGATCGGCCGTGATTCGCGAGTTTCGCCGCATCCTGGACGATCACGGATACATCGAAGTTGAAACGCCGATGCTGACTCCGCTCGCAACCGGCGCCGCGGCCCGGCCGTTTGAGACTTACCACAACGCCCTCGGGATTCCGCTTTACGCGCGCATCGCACCGGAGTTGTACCTGAAGCGTTTGCTGGTGGGGGGGTTCGAAAAGGTCTACGAACTGAATCGCAACTTCCGCAACGAAGGCATTTCGACCCGACATAATCCCGAGTTCACCATGCTCGAGTTTTACTGGGCGTATGCAGACGTGAACCAGATGATGGATTTCTGCGAGCAGATGTTGCGAGCGACGGTATTCAAGGCGCTGGGTCACACGCATGTGCGACATGGCGAACACGACATTGATTTTTCAAAGCCGTTTGATCGTTTGACGATGCGGGAAAGTGTCTCGCGATACGCGCCCGATGAGGAAGTAACTGACGAGAACTTGCTGGAACTCTTCGAGCGCCACGTCGAATCAGAATTGATTCAGCCGACCCTAATTACTGACTTTCCCAAACGCATCTCGCCTTTGTCGAAAGCTTCCCCAGGCGATCCGTCGGTGGCCGAACGTTTCGAATTGTTCATCGCGGGCATGGAATGCGCCAACGGATTTTCTGAGCTGAACGATCCTCATGAACAATACGAGCGCTTCAATGATCAGATGTCGCAGCGTGAAGGTGGCGACGAAGAAGCGATGGTGATGGACGAAGACTACATCCGTGCGTTGTCATACGGCATGCCCCCCGCAGCGGGTATCGGCATCGGAGTGGACCGCTTCGTCATGCTCGTCACGGGCAGACAATCAATTCGCGACGTGATTCTGTTTCCGCACCTCAGACCCGAACGGAAACAGGGCGAGCAACCCGGAGATCAAGACGCGACTTTGGAGAGCTGAGGTTTGGGCTGCGGACATTGCGGCTGCTGCTTCAGGCGTCCAACGGGCAGGCTTCCCAAGCGCCAACGTTGCGGAAATGTAACAGCCTGGGGCAACGCCCCAGGACTATCCGGCCCCCAGGAGTCCGAGCGCTGAAAGCGCGGCATAACTCAATCCCAAACATAGCGTTCGTCATATTCAACTCCGTAGCTCGTGAGAAACTTCCGGTATTCCTCCTGGAACGTGACCCGTTGATGGTGAACTTTCTGACGTGCGACATAACGCTTCAACGCCGAAACTTGTGACTGGCCGATCGAAAAAGCTCCGTAGCCTCTCTGCCATTGAAAAGTTCGAAGCTCCGGTCCCTTGGTCTTAATCCATTTGGATGTATTCGTCTTGACCTCTTCGACCACGTCAGCAATCTTGCTTACTCGACTGAGTGCGAACAGGATGTGGATATGATCCGTGCTGCCGCCAATGGTGAGAGTTGGTGATTTTAGCGATCGGAAAATCGTTGCCATATACGGGTGCAACTCCTTTTCCAAGTTGGCGGTGATAAAGCGTTCGCGGTTCTTCGTGCTGAAGATGAGATGGATCAGAATTGAGGATAAGGATTGAGGCATGACACTCCCCTTCAGTTATGTCGCGCTTTCAGCGCTTCAAGACCTGATGAGCGTACACCCTCCTGGGGCGTTGCCCCAGGCTTTCACATCACGCGCCTTCGGCGCTCTCATGCAAGATTCCTGAGAAAGCTTGATGGCGTTAGAATTTAGTGGAATGGGAACGGGTGCACGGCGCAGCCGTGGGGAACGGTGGAGGATAAGTAACAGGTTAACGTCGCAGGCGTGGCGGATCGGCACTGTGAGTGTTCTGATCATATGCGACGATCGTTCCGCCGAAGCCGACTGCCCAACCGTGGTTCCGATCAGTGAAGAAGACCCGCTCAAGCGCATGAGATGTCGCGCTTCGTTCCATGCTCCAGCGTAGACCGCCGTTCAATGTATGTAAGATCGTGCCATCATCGCCGACTGCCCAGCCTTCAATCGCATCCATAAACTTAACATCATAGAGATCTGCCAACACTCCTGAAGTTTGTGCCTGCCAGGAGTTTCCGCCGTTAGTCGTGCGGTAGATAGCGCCGCCACTACCGACGGCCCAACCTAAACGCGTGTCCACGAACGATGCGGAGTTGAAACGAACATTTGCGGCATTCATTAATCTGCCGCGACGCCAGCTTTCGCCGCCGTCGGTGGTTTGCAAAATCGTCGAACCTGCGCCGACTAACCAGCCGCTGTTTTCATCGACAAAAGTTCCGCCTAACAAAAGATACGGCGTGGGCTTGGCGAGTTTATTCCAGTTCAGTCCAGCGTCCTGCGTAGTGAAAATAGCGCCGCCTTCGCCAAACGCCCAACCGCGCGACTCGCGAAACACTGCCCGCGTGATTCGCGCGTCCGCCCCTCGTACCGCGAATCGCTTCCAGGTTTCGCCGCCATCAACGGTCTTCATCAAATAAGATCGCGCTTCATCGTTTGTCTTTAGCTCGTAAACATTTCGCTCGCAAACGATCCAACCGCTGAGTTCGTTGCTGAAATAGATATCGCGAATGACATCCTCAGTTGGATGGGCTCTGACCTGCCAATTCCGACCGCCGTTGCGAGTTGCCAACAAAGCGCCACGACTCCCGACAGCCCAACCGCGATTCTGATCAACGAAGAAGACTGCATGAAGCCAGGCTAAAGAGGAAGTGGGTTGGCGCTGCCACGTTGAGGCTGCGAAGGCAGTGAGCAGTGCGCAGTGGGCAATGAGCAGAAGAAGGAGCAGTCGGCAGACGGCAGTTGGTTGGACTAAACTGCGGCCCTTACGCCTCAAATCGAATCTGCTGCTGAACATCATCCTTCTACTCCTGCGGTCTGCCGACTTCTTAAAAAATTCCCCCAGTAAAGATCCGCGCGAAGTTTAGCACTGGGAAAAAGGTCATAATTTTCTGGAGACTCTTGAGCTTATTGCCGGGTACGAGAATCTGATCGCCAGGAACCAGATACGTAATATCCGGGGCTTTGCCTTTGTAGATCGCGCTGACGTTGACCGTGATGGGAGCGAGGTTGCCGTTGGCCTGCCGGCGCAACACCACCACCTTACTCCGGTTGCCTGTCTCTAACACACCGCCTGCCTCGCTTAACGCTTCGGTCACAGTGAGCCGGCGGCTCATCAAGCGAATGCCGGGTTGGGCGACATCACCAACGACGCTGTATCGATACGACGATGCCTTGTCCAGTGAAACTGAAACTTGCGGATCGATGATGAATTCGTCGTAGCGCTTCGTGATCGCCGCCGCCACTTCCTCCACCGTCTTGCCGTTGACGAAGATGCCACCGGGAATCAGTGCGAGGGAAATGCGGCCGCTGGGAGGTACGGTGATGCTTGAACGCGAATAGCGATCCTGTCCAAACACGTTGACCGAGACGATGTCTTCGGGTCCCAGTCGATAGGTGTTGAAGAAGTTGTTGTAATAAGGAACGATGGCCGCCTCTTCTGAAGCCTGCTCGTGTCTGTTCTCCTGCGCCGGATCCGCGGTCTGGTCTGACTTCGCAGGGCCATCCTCAATCGGAGAAATCACGCCCGGGTCGTCACTCGCCGGCGGGACTTCACTTGAAAGAGACTGTGCCGCGCGGTCAGGTTCAACCGATTTCGCGGGTGTAGTTGATCCGGTCGTTGCCTCACCTTTTTTTGAGTTCACCGTCCTGGATTCAGGTTTCGCTGCGGCCGCGTCTTTCACTACGAGTCCCCCGGCCGGAAGATCCATAGTTGACGGATTTTCTCTAACGGGTGTCGGCTGGGGTTCCGGATTTCTCGTGACTACTCGCTGCCGCGTCTTGTTGACGTCGACCGGCGATGGGGTCAGCGATGGTGTTTGCGTCGCCTGAGCATAAGCTCCGACCGCAATTGCGAGAACCACTGAAGAGGTCAACAGGGTTTTGTTTATGAACTTCATTTCGAAACCTCCAAAAATCACGACGGACTGATGTTCGCTCAGAGATCAACGGCCGCGGCCAAAAAGAATGATCTTTACCGTCTCAAACAAAATCGCCGCATCGAGCATCAAGCTCTGGTTTTTAATGTAGTAGAGATCGTATTGAAGCTTTTGCCGCGCATCTTCAATCGAAGCTCCGTAGGGATATTTGATCTGCGCCCAGCCGGTCAGGCCTGGAGCGATTAGATGACGTTGTTCGTAATAAGGAATTTCTTCAGCGAGCTGCGAAACGAAATGGGGTCGCTCAGGCCGTGGACCAACGAAATCCATGTCGCCGCGAATGATGTTCCAAAACTGAGGTATCTCATCAATCCGAGTCTTGCGAATGAATCTGCCCACTCGCGTTGTGCGATCATCATCCTGGCTGGCCCATACCGGACCCGCCTTCTCCGCGTCAGCTCGCATTGACCGAAATTTCATCACCGTGAAGGAAACACCATTTTTACCAACGCGCTCCTGTTTATAGAAAACCCCGCCAGATGACTCGAGCTTGATCAGCAAGGCGGTAACCACGGCTATCGGCAACGACAACAAACCGCCTATCAAAGCCACGATGCGATGCACAATATTTCGCGCCACACCCGAAATTCGCGTTTGCCGGCCGCGACTGGAAAAGATTAGCCACGACGGGCGGATCATATTGAGCGAAACGCGGCCCGTCACGCGCTCATAAAATGAGGCGCCTTCTTCGATGTTGACCTTTCCGGTCAGGCTCAACTGTAACAACTCAGCAGTTGGCAACTGTCCGCGCCGCTCACCCATCGCGACGATGATTCGATCGATACTCTCGCGCTGCACTACCTCATGCAGTTCCGACGTCAGACCGATCATGCGTGGGTTGATCAAGCTCTTGCCGAGCAATTGCGGGTCAGTACCTACAAAACCAGCGATGCGGTAACCAGCGTCTGGCCGGTTAAGCATTTCGCGGGCGACTTCCACCGCCAGTTCGCCTGAACCTACGATCAGTATTTTTTCACCAAAGTCCGGATGGCCCAGCAACCAGTGAATCGAAACACGCCAGCCGACCATTAACGCGAGGGCCAACGGAAGCGCGATCAGCGAGATTCCACGGCCAAGCATCAGTTGCGGAAACGCGTAGAAGGCGAAAGCCAAAGCTATCCACGCCAGGCCCAAAGCCTGCACGAGACGCAACACGAGTTCGCGACGATCGTGCATCACAATGAAGTCGTAAAGATCGAAGAGATAAAATGCCGCCAGACAAAAAACTGTAGCAAGGGCTGCTTTCAAGAATCCCTGCCGAAGGAGTAGTTCGTTTTGAGCGTCTTCAGTGCCCAACCTTAGATACACCGCTCCCAGGATCGCGCCGAAAACGACTATCGCTTCGGCGAAAATCAGCAGGGTAGTCCGGGTGTTGGCGCGAGAAGCTCTCAACTTGCGATTGCCACCTCCACGTCCTCTTCATCAGCTTCAGTGATCAATTCCAATACTTCCTGATCGGCAATGCCATGCTGGGGCCGGCCGTAGTAAGGTCGGCGGTAATTGTAAGCATTTGATTCCAGCCCTTCATCAGCCCGGTTCAAAACAACGCCGAGCATTCTTTCGCGTGGCAAAGTCTCCATTAAATGGTCGACCATGGCGTAACGCGTTTTGCCTGCCCTCACTACCAGCAGGGCGCCGTCCGCGCGATTGATCAGGACATTTGCATCCGTAAAAATTCCGAGGGGCGGCGCGTCAATTATCACGAAATCAAACATGCGGCGCGCCTGGGCTATCACTCCGGCGTAAGTTGGACCAGACAGGAGTTCCGCAACATCGTCGCGAGGCTGTCCGCCTGGCAAGAGATAGAGACCGGCCGGATCCAAACGCACGATAGCTTCCTGCAGATTTAGTTCTCCTCCGAGCACTTCCGAGAGACCACGCGGGGCGTCGATAGCCAGGTAGTCGGTCGCGCACGGCTGGCGCAAGTCGCTATCGATCACCAAACAGCGCACCCCTTCGGTCTGGGCCAGCAACCATGCGAGGTTGAGGGCAGTTACGGTTTTTCCTTCGCCCATGCCGGCGCTGGTGATCACAAAGGTGCGCATTTGCTCGCGTTCGCCTGCCTGGAGCACGCGGGTGCGCAGTGAGCGAAACTGTTCGCAGTAAGCAGAGCGCGGTTGAGTAAGGGCCACAAGATGCGGCTCGACGCGCGCCGCGTCTACGTCGTATGCGACGAAGCTCGTGGCGCGCGCCGGCCTGACAGCGTTCAAGGTTGCCCCAGCAGCACGCGAGGCGGTTCCGTCGGGGAGTGCCTTCCCGTCGAATGCATTCGCAGTGTGCGCAGTGAACGCTGAACTTTTCACCTGCTGGTCCACTGGGCCAAGAATTGAGGACAAGCTGAAAAGCTGTTCTTCAATCTGCTTTGCCGAAGGGACTGGCGGGTGAGCGCGGTTTTCGCCGCGAGGTGGTGGATTATGTGGTTGGCGGTCGGATAGGCCACTCGGTTGAGCGTCACCCGATCGTTTGATTGCGTCAAAGACTCTGCCCATCACTTCTCCTTGTAGGACAGACATTCCTGTCTGTCCTTTTTTTTAACTTGTCCACCCGCTAACGCAGGTGGTTCTGACGGCCACCGGACAGACAGGAATGTCTGTCCTACTAGTTGGTCGGATCCCCGTTGCCATTTCCGGCGGCCCAAAGTTCAGCCCGGCCAGCGCTGGAAAAAATGCGTGCCGGCATTTCTTTCTCTTCGCCGACCTGCATGCCTCGCTCGGCGCGCGGGAGCATATCGAAACTCTCAGCCACTTCCTCAATGATCGAACGGCTGATCGTTAGTTCGCCCGCCGCATAACCGGCCAGCAACGCGTTGTCGCAGATGTTGTTGATGTTGCGCGGAATTCCCTCGGTGCAGCGATAAATGTAGTCAACCGCCCCCGGCGAAAACAGATCGGTCCGTGCGGCGCCGCTAACCAACAGTCGCGAAGTGATATAGCGATCGGTTTCCTCGACGTTTGGGAGCGCTTTGATCACGCAGCGCAGGGACACTCGCTGTTTGAGTTGACGAAGATTTGGATTGTTCAAGACATCCCGTAATTCGGGTTGGCCGGTGAGCACGATCTGCAGTTGCTTCGCCGTGTCCGATTCAAAGTTTGAAAGTAGACGAATTTCTTCAAGCACGTTTGGCGATAGGCCCTGCGCCTCGTCGATGATCAAGACCGTGCGAAGTCCGCGCGAGTGGCGAGATTCGAGCGCCTGGCCCAGGGCCACCAGGAACTCGGGTTTGGTTTCCCAGTTTTGGATGTCGAGCAAACTCGCGAGATGTTGATAAAACTCGGGGACCGAAAGACGCGGGTTGAAAATGTAGGCCACTAGAACTGAACGTTCGAGCCGCTGCATCATCCAACGCAGGATCGTCGTTTTGCCGGTGCCCACTTCGCCAGTCACCACTACCAGACCCTTGCCGCTTTCGATTCCGTAGTGAAGATTGGCCATCACCTCCGTGTGCGAGGGAGTGAAATAGATGAAGCGCGGATCGGGCGTCAGCGCGAAGGGCAATTCCTTTAATCCGTAAAATTCTGCGTACACTTGGTAGCCTCCAAACCCGGCCTGCTCGGCCAGATTGATTTTGATCGATTTCTAGACCGCGAAACGTTCGAACACCTGGCTTAACTTCAGAATCAGCGCCAGCGCCGGGATTGCCAGCAGCATCGCCGCCACTCCTGTGGCCAGTAGCAATTTGCGCCGCCGCGGAACACTGCGGGCCTCTTGCGGAGTTAACAGTTCAGGCACACTCACCAACACGGGAAGCGACGTATAGTGCGCCGCGTCTGCACTAGTTTGAATGGTCAGCAAGCGCGGCACTTCAAATAGACCAGCGAGCAGGAAACCGACCGCCAAGCCGATCACTATCCCAGCACCTACCAGCACCAGACGTTTGGGAGCAACCGGACGTGAAGGCAGGTTGGCTGAATCAACTACCTGAATACCCTCGCCTTGTTGTTGGCTCGCGGCGTCAGCGCCCAAACCAATTTTCTGTTGCTGCAGCAGCAACTGATCGTAAGCAAACTTTTTGGTTTGATAATCTCGGTCAAGCGCGCCCAAAGCGACTTCAGCGCCGGGCACGCTATTAATCCGGACGACGAGCTGGGCGATTTGATTATCGATGTCGCCAAGCGTCATCTGTCCGCGCTTAATCTCGCCATCTACGATTTGCAACTCCGACTCGAGATTGGCGACCGTCAGATCAGGTCGATCGCGCAGCTTGTCCTGCTTTTCCTTGATGCGCTCTTTCCATTCACCAATCATCTGGTCCATTGCGGTTTTTACTGAGTCGACTTCGGCCTGCTTGGCCAAAACGTCCGGATGCTTGGGCCTAAGCTCGGTCAGCATCCGCGTCAACTGTGAATCCAAATCAGCCCGGCGAGAGACGAGTTGCGACCAGGCCAGGGTGGTTTTCGGATCAGTCGTGTTCTCCGCTACGTCTTCCTTGATCTGTTCTGAAGATTTTTTCACCAACACCAGCTGGCTGGTTAATGCGGAGCGGCGGTCCTGCAAGCGGCCAGTCTCTGTGATGTAAGCTTTCTGTTGCTCGCGCAAACCGGCTACCTGGCCCATCAACGCGGCTGCTTCAGATGGTAGGTTACCGACGTTCTTCTGCATGAAGTCGAGCCGCGCCTTGTCAACCTCATCAAGTTCCGCTTTTGTTTGGTTGACTTGCTGATCGATGAAATTCTTTGCAGAGCTGGTGTTGTTAATCGTGTTTTTGGTCTGCTCGTCGGTGTATTTGCTGGCTAGCTCAGCGGTAACGGCTTGGGTGGTTTTCGCGTTGCGGCCGCGGTAGGTGATGTTGAAGCCGTTCGTAATATCGTTGCGGCTGGTGTTTACTTCGACCTTGATACTCTTGCGCATGTACTCGATGAGCATTTCCATCGGCTCACCGCGCTGCTTCTCGGTTTTGTACAGTTCGAATTTCTCAATCAACGGCTCAAGCGAACTACGGCTGGTTACCACTTGGGCTATGCTGTTGATCTCGCGCGTAAGACTGTCCTCAGTCGCGGTCGGGACGACAGTATTCGGCAGGGTCGAAGGCTTAACGACAATTAGAGTTGACGACTCGTAAAGGTCGGGCAGTTGAAAGACGACCCAACTGACCGCAGTGGCAATAGCAATCGCCGGTAGGATGATCAACCACTTACGTTTCCAGGCAATCTTTGCATACTCGCCTGGGGTCCGTTGTCGGAATTCAACACTCATTGCACTAACTCCTTGGAAAGGTTTTGGGGCAAACCACCGGTAGCTCCCAATTAACCGGTAGCTCCGGTTCTGATAGTTACAACGACGCTAAGACGTTGCGGGCTTCACCAGCTTCAGCGAAGGGCGCCTTTTCGTTTAGACGAATCGCCAATTCAAGCTCGCGGCGCGCAGCATCTTTATCGCCCCGGGCTTTCAGGGCCATGCCGAGGTGATAGCGATAGTTTGCGGACGGGTTACCATTCGCGCCCTTCGCCGCGCGGTCATCCAGGGAGACAGCTTTTTGCAATTGTTCGACCGCCGCACCGTAGAGTCCCTTCTTGTAGTAGACCCAACCAAGGGTGTCGACAAACCCGGGAATGTTGGGGTTCTTTTGGACTACGCCCTGGGCCAACCGCACCGCTTCGTCGAGATTGCCCTTGCCATTGACGGCGTACAACCACGCTAGATTGTTTGCCGCGATGGTCGAGTTTTGATCTTTGCCGAGAGCTTTCTTGTAACTTTCAGCAGCCGCGTCGTAGTTCTGGCGCGAGTCGTCCAACATTCCAATCAAGGTGTAGGCGGTAGCGTTGTCGGGACGGCGTTCGAGAATTTTTTGATATTCGGCAATCGCGCGGTCCGCTTGTTTGGTGTTAACAAACAAAGCGCCCAGGGCTGAATAGGCCGCGATGTAATTCGGATCGATGTCAAGGGTCTTACGCAGTTCAACTTCCGCTGGTCCGGAATTGCGTTCAAAACCATATGCCTGAGCTTTTAGGTAATGAAGCGAAGCATTGTTCGGATAAGCACTAAGCACCTGATCCAACCGCGCGTGGGCTTTGCTCACATCGTTGTTGCGTGCGTACAAGCGAATGAGTCCACTCAACGCGTTGAAGTTCGTACTCTCGATCGAGAGGGCGTTCTCGTAAAAACCCGCAGCTTCATCGGCCTTGTTTTCAGCTAAGGACACTGACGCCAAACTGATGTAGGCATAAGTGTCTCGCGGGGCAATGTCGCGAG
>JANLZV010000290.1:0-9754 GCA_031366425.1 Pyrinomonadaceae bacterium
CGCCCTCGCCCGCATTAGCACAATCGAAGTGCGGGCGGGGGCGCCCGCGCTCCTAATTGATGGATCGAGTAGCTGCGCCAAGCGAAAACGTTGACAAGTCAGACGTGCGCGGGTAAAAGTCGATTCGCCCACAAACTAAAACCGCTCAAGCTGGAGGGAAAACATGAGTTCCCAGGAACTGGATTCCGCTAAGCCCGTGAAGAGATTTGACAGCGCCTATGGCTTTTCATTCACAATCGCGATTGGCCTGGTGCTTTTTATCGCAGGATTGGTAATCAGTTTGACGTTTGGACAAACCGCTTCCATCGGCCTCGTGTTCGGCATTCCTCTGATCATTGCGGGAATGGTAGTGCCGCTACTGATGATGCGAGGACAGTTTAAGCAGACTGAAGTAGCCGGTGCGTGTCCTTATTGCGGGGTGAATATCAAGACGACTGACTCAGCGATCCGGCTCGAATGCCCGTCGTGTAATCGGCTGGTAGGTGTAAAAGATGAGAAGTTGTATTCGATGGAAAGCTAGTGAGGACTCAGAGCCAACCTCTGGTCCAGTAGTCACTGAAAGTCAGCGCAAAGAGAATTCCCAACCAAAACAGCGCTGACCCAAATACTACCCATATCAATCTTGAACTGTAGCGAACGTGCATGAAATAGAGTACGACCAGCGTTGCCTTTATTACGGCAATCGTCAGTGCCACGATCACATTCAGTTGCCCCGGGAAATCCTGCAGGCCCGCCCAAACGGTCAGAATCGTTCCCACCATCAAGGCCAGAAAGATCATGAAGTAAATCTTTAGTGAAACAATGTGTTCGCTCATAACCTTCTACCCGTGGGCGAGGTGTCGTCCTAACAAATACAACAAGGGGAACAGGAATATCCAAATGATGTCTACGAAGTGCCAGTAGAGACCAAGTATTTCCACCGGATTGTGATACTCGGGGCCGTAACGCCCGCGCCACGAAAAATAGAGCAGCACTAACAGCAAGGCGACTCCAATAATCATGTGAATCGCGTGCATGCCGGTCATCGCGAAGTAGATCCAATAAAACATCTCCACGTTTTTAACGGTTGCTCCGGGTAGCAAATGGAGTTTGTGCTGGTCCAGATCGCCGTGGCCCGCCACCACCGGATTAAACGGATTTCCGGGGATCAATTTTCCGGGAATCAGATGGTCCACATACTTGTCGTGATATTCGACCGCCTTGATTCCCAGAAAGGTTGAGCCCAAAACGATCGTCAGTACGAGGAAAAGTATCAGATTGCGTCGTTTGCCGGTTTGCGCGCTGTAAACCGCCAGGGCCATCGTCAAACTGCTGAGAATTAGAACTACGGTATTAACCGCGCCTAAGGGTAGAGAAAGATGATTACTGGCAGAGGCGAAGGCTTCGGGAAACTTCGTTCGGTAGAGCGTGTAGGCGAGAAACATTCCACCGAAGAACATGATCTCGGTGACCAGGAAAACCCACATGCCGAGCGTGCCCGCTTCGCGCTGCTGCTCGAGGTTTTCGAAGTGATGCTGTAACGCCGGGTGGCTTCCTTCGTGCTCCATTGCGATGCCTGCCATCTGTCCTTACCTTTGACCGCTTACCTGCTGACCTTAACGCGGCTGGCCGTCGACCACGGCGTCAGCTTCCTCTAATCCTTTATCTTCTCCGTAGGTGCCGATCACGCGCATCTCCTCGGGCGGCGCAAACTCGTATGCTTCCCACGTCACGATCGGCGTAACTAAAAAATTCTCCGTGGGCGGCGGCGACGCCGTGCGCCATTCCAGACCTGGCAGATGCCACGGGTTTGCTTCCGCGCGTTTACCGTAACGCATCGACCAGATCAGATAGATCAACGGAATCAATAAGCCGAATCCTAGAATCGAAGCGCCAGCCGAAGAAAGCACGTTGAATACTTGAAACTCCGGCGGATAGGCGTGATAGCGGCGCGGCATACCCATGTAGCCGGCCACAAACTGCGGCAGAAACGTCAGGTTGAAACCTACGAAAATTACGAGCGCTGAGAATCTGCCCCAACCCTCCGGATACATGCGTCCGGTAATCTTTGGCCACCAGTAATGCAGTCCACCCAGGTAAGCCAGCAAAGTGCCGCCGACCATGATGTAGTGGAAGTGGGCCACGACGAAGTAGGTGTCGCTCAAGTGAACGTCTACGGCGAGGGCCGCCAGAAATAGCCCGGTCATGCCGCCTATAGTAAACAACCCGATGAAGCCGAGCGCGTAGAGCATCGGCGTGTCATAAGAGATCGAGCCTTTGTAAAGCGTCGCGGTCCAGTTGAAGACTTTGATAGCCGAAGGGATTGCCACCGCAAAACTCAGGAACGAAAAGATCATTCCGGCATAGACCGACTGGCTAGCGACAAAGAGGTGATGCCCCCAAACCAGAAAGCCAAAGACGGCAATCGCCAAGCTCGAGAAGGCGACGAAGGTGTAGCCGAAAACGTTCTTGCGGGAGAAGTTGGCGATCAGTTCGCTAATGATGCCCATCCCCGGCAACACCATGATGTAAACCGCCGGATGCGAGTAAAACCAGAAGAGATGCTGGAACAGCACCGGATCGCCGCCGTTGGCCGGGTCGAAAATTCCGACGTGGGCCAAGCGTTCAAACGCCAGTAACAGGATCGTGATCGCAATCACCGGCGTCCCCAAAATCATAATGAGCGAGGTAGCGTAGTGGGCCCAGATGAATAAGGGCAAACGGAACCAGGTCATCCCCGGAGCCCGCATCGTGTGGATCGTGACGATGAAATTAAGCCCGGTCAGGATCGACGAGAAGCCGCTGATAAAGATTCCCAACCCGGTGGCGATCACGTAGGAGTTTGAAAACGTGGTGCTGTAGGGAACGTAGAAAGTCCAACCGGTATCGATTCCGCCGGCAAGCAGTGCGTAAATCGTAACGATGCCGCCCAGCAGATAGATATACCAGCTCAACAAATTAATTCGCGGAAACGCAAGATCCTTGGCGCCAATCATCAGAGGCACCAAAAAGTTTCCAAGGGTGGCCGGTATCGACGGAATCAGGAAGAAAAACACCATGATGATTCCGTGCTGGGTAAAGACTTTGTTGTAGGTTGCCGAAGACAGAAAATCGCCTTGAGGCGTCAGCAGCTCCAGGCGAATAAACATTGCATAGAGACCGCCGATGAGAAAGAAAAACGAAATCGAACCGAGATAGAGCAGTCCGATGCGCTTGTGGTCTCTCGTCAAGAGCCACGACTTCAGACCGTATTGCGCGTTGATATAATCGACGCGCGCCGCTGCCGGTGTTTCAAATGTTTCGGGTGCTTTCATAGCTCTAATTCAAAACTTTCTAACTAGCGCGTCGGGCTGGCCGCGGGAACCGCCGAGTGCGGACTTGCGCTGGCACTCGCCCCGTTCGGTCGCACTGCCGGAGGCGCCGGCTGCGGGCCGCTCACCTGCAGCGACTTAATAAACGCCATCAGTTGGATCAACTGGTCGGGACTGACCTGCCCCTGAAACGTCGGCATGATAGGCCCAAATCCGGTAACCATCCTGGCACCGGGGTTTTCGATCGACTCGCGAATATACGCTTCGTCAGCCGTCAATGTCTGGCCGTTAGCCAGAAACACCTGGCGTCCAAAAAGTCCGGCCAGCGCCGGTCCGCGCCCGCCTTCCCCGGATGTGCCGTGACAGGATACACAGCCGAGCGACTGATAAAGTTGCTGGCCCGCCACCGCCGGCGCTTGCTGGTTCGCGTTTCCGCTCAACCAGTTATCAAAGTCCGTCGGCTGCATGACGATCACGGAACCGATCATCCCCGAATGGTTCATCCCGCAATACTCGGCACAAAACAGGTGATAAGTTCCGGGCTTCGTCGCTTCAAACCACTGCGTGGTATAGCGTCCAGGCAACACGTCTGCCTTCATCCGAAATGCCGGCACGAAGAAATCGTGAATCGTGTCTTCGGAAGTCATTATCAGCTTGACCTTCCGTCCGACCGGGACGTGGAGTTCGTTGATCTCACGCTGTCCGGTCGAGTGCTGAATTTTCCACATCCACTGTTTCGCAACTACGTAAATCTCGTCAGCATTTTTCGGCGGGCGGTACTGGTGGAAATAGATTTGCGCGCCCCAGGCAAACATGCTCATCGCAATGATGAATGGAATCACAGACCACATGATTTCCAATTTGTGCGAGCCCGCGATCGGCCTGGGGATTTCATAAAGCGTGCGGCGGCGATATTTGATGACGAAGAAAACCAGCACGCCCGCAATCAACAAGGTGAAGAAAACGGTGACGCCCGATAAATAGAAATACAGCGCGTCAACCTTCGCCGAGAAGGTCGAGGCACTGTCCGGAATAAATGGAACCCACGAAGTCTGCATAAATCACGAAGTCTATAAATATCCTGGGGAAACTGTTTAGTTTGTGCCTATTACTGACCCGGTTACTGACCCAATTACTGAATAGCCGTTGGCTGCGAAGCGCGACCTATGCCGGCGTTTTGCCCCTCGCGCCGCCGCAGCCAAAAAAAACCTACCACCATGCCGATCAAGGTCAGAATGCCGCCGACCTTCATTCCATTAAAGACGGCAAACCCATATCTCCCATCAGCCGGATCGTAGTGAAAACAATAAAGCAGCAACTGATCGACTGGGGTGCCAATCTTATTTTCCCCCGCTTCAATCAAGCCGAGCCGCACATCGCGTGGGGCATACTCAATTCCGTAAAAATAGCGCGCGAGTTTGCCTTGCGAAGTCGCCACATAAATTGCGCTCGCATGCGCAAACTGATTCGTTTCGCTGTCGAAGCGATAACGAAAGCCGACGGCCTCGGTCAGACGCTTAATGTTTGCCTCATCGCCAGTCAGGAAATGCCAACCCGCAGCCGCTCCCTCGCGCTTCGCCGCCGGCAGGTACTCGATGTACGTTTTCTTCTTCGCCGCCGCGAGGGCCGGCGTTTCCCGGCTATCAAAACTTACGGTCACCACTTCAAATTCCTGTCCGGGCTGGAACGCCAGCACTCTGAAATTTGTCACCATGCCGTTTAGCACCTGGTTACAAAGCATCGGACAAGCGTAATAGACCAGCGACAGCACCACCGGCTTTTTGCCAAAGTAGTCGCCGAGTTTGACGGTCTCGCCATTCTCGTTCTTGAAAACTGCATCAAGCGGCAACTGCTCGTTAAGTTTCTGATCGATACCCACGTCAGTCAGGGCCTTCGGCAATCCACTGGGAGCGCGCGCTTCATATGGCCGCGAACTGTAGAGCGGTGAATTACCCTGCGTCTGGCTAAACTGCCCGTGGACAGTAGGCAGAAGGCAGAAGGCAAAAAGAAAAAGGCAAACGCCTGCGCTCACAATAGGCGACGCGGAAGCCGCGGCAGAGCCTTTCCGCACGGTGCGGCGGCAAAGCCGCAAAGCCCGCTGCATACTGCATTGTCCCTTTTGCCTGATGCGTTCCATCATTACTGCCCAGCCACCCGTCCTGAGCTTTCCGCCGTTGGAAGCTTGAGTCTGGAGTCTCCCGCGCTCGCTCCATCCGCCGGCTTCGGCGCTCGCACCGGCAAACCCGTAGCGATGACTTTCTCCATCGCTTCGCCGATCGGTACACAAGGCGCCGCTGCCTTTATTCCTTCCTCGGCATGATGTGCTTTTTGATCGTGACCGCAGTTCAACTGCCGATCCCACTGCTCGCGCAGCACGCGATACTCGGCCTCAGGTTCGCGGTTTTCGAGATTCACCCACTCGCCGTTTTCCAGTTTCACACCAAACCCGCGAGCGGCCTGGAGCCTGGGAGCTGGAGGCAGGCGCTCTTCCTCGGTCATGGCCATCGGTCCGGGCGCTGGCTCTTTTTCTTCTTGGGCGTTTAGCAGGCGAAACATTCCCCACATCATCACGTGGACCAGAACCGCGAAGAGCGTAAGCCCGACGACAAACTTCAGAATCCCGCCGACACTGACGTCGCTGGCCTCATGCGTCACGTCAGGATTCCTGATGTGCGACACGTCAGGAGTCTCCGTCTTATGGATGTGCCCGTTGTTTTTGTGTTTCGTTCCCGACATCATTCCACCAAAGTTCCTAATGGTCCTCGTGTACCTGTCCCTGTTCCAACACGCTTTCATACTGCGGATCGTTAATCGGAATCAGCGGCCGCTGCCTCAAGCTGCGGGCGAACATCGCCAGCCAAAGTCCGCCGATGCCGATCGGCGCCACCACGTCCATCCAGCTAATGTGAAATGCATGCGCGCCCGGCCATTCCGGCGTCGGCGCAATCATCCACAGCAAGTCGATCAGACGCATCACCAGGATCAGACCGGCGACGAGCACCAGCTTGTTCGCGTTGCGTTTCAAAGATCGAGATAACAGAAACAAAAACGGAAACGCAAAATGCAACACGATGACGGTGACGGCGATCACGCCCCAACCGCCTTTAGTCCGCGGCAGGTACCAGCGAATTTCTTCGGGCAGGTTTGCCGACCAGATGATCAGAAACTGGGAAAACGCGAAGTAAGACCAGAGCATCACCAGGGCCAGCAGCAGTTTTCCGAGGTCGTGAAAATGCAGCTGCGCCACGATCACGTTCATCGGTTCATTTTTCGATAACGCCGCCAGCACAGCAATCACAAAAGCCAACGCGCTCAACGACCAGGCCGCCACAAAGATGAATCCGTAGATCGTTGAATACCATTCCGGATCGAGCGACATAAACCAGTCGATCGCAGCGCCAGTCACGGTGAAAACGAATAGCACCATGCCTGGACCGCTCAGCGTTTTCAAGCGCTTGGTAAATTGCCGATCCGCCGTTTGGTCCTGCAGTTTCGACCAGCGATTCAGAAAGAACGCGAGCAACAACCAGATGGCGAAATAGACCGCCGCGCGAATGCTGAAGAACGGGAGGTTCAGATATTTCGACTTCAACACAAGGGCCGGATGCTGGGCCACGTGTTCCGGATGAGTCCAACTGTAAATCGAATGGGCGCCCAGCAGGATCGGGACAAACAGGACCGCGACAAACGGAAGTGTTCGCGTCGCCGCTTCGAGGACGCGGCGAATCACAAAGCCCCAGCCACCGCCCGTCAGATGTTGCAGCATCAGCAGGGCCAGCGATCCGATCGCGATGCCTGCCCAAAAGCTGAACGCGAAAAGATAGGAATGAAAAAACTGGGCCGGATCAAGCAGGTAGCCAACAATAAAGAGGACCGTAAACACAATTCCAACGATCAGCGCGAGCCGCTGAAATCGTCCAATACTGGCTGGTGGTGCGTAAGAAGCCATCAGTGCCCGGGTCCCTCACGGTGAGCGGCCGGCGACTGCGCCGGCGACGGTGGCGGCGAAGGTCCCAACGCGGCCCCCGCTGTCTCTGATTTTTGTTGACTCAGTTGCAAGGCGCGGACGTAAGCGATGATGGCCCAACGATCTTCGGCCGGAATTTGAGTCGCATAGCTCGGCATCGCGCCCCAGCCATTCGTGATCGCATCGAAGTAGTGGCCCACCGGCGCTTGCCGCAACCGATCATCATTGAACGAAGCCGCGCGCCGGAAGCCGCGTCTGACAATCATGCCGTCACCATTACCGGTCAGGCCGTGGCACGTAGAGCAAAAAATTTCGTAACGTTCTTTGCCGCGGGTGACTGTCTCATTCGTGATTGCGAGCGGAAAAACTTCAGTGTCGTCGGGATAAGCCGCGGCTCCTGTTAACGCATTGCCGTTCGGAGTTCCGGGCGTAGCGTTGGTTGCGGCGGGCCCGCTCGGGAGCTGAGTCGCGTTTCTACCCGGTTTCTTCCCGGTAAAAAATTCGCTGTCGGTTTTCAAAAACCCGCGCGCGATCGTGCCTTCAACCGGCGGCCTGGACGACAGCCCGTCCGTGAAAAACGGCGACGAGCGAAACGGCTTCATCTTTGGCTGGTCCTGCATGTCGCGACGGCAGCCTGCGGTAAGCAGTAAGCAGTGAGCAGTGAGCAGCAGCACGAAAGCGACGCGGGCCCCGTTTCCTGCGTTTCCAATCTTTGATCTGAATTTGCTGCTCACTGCCAACTGCTCACCGCTCACTTCCCTCAGACTTCCACATCGCAAACGTCCCTGGCTCCCAGCGTTCTCATAAACTGCATCGCGTCGTCGTGATCAAACTTCGGATCGTTGGCCTCGACCACCAGAAAAAATCGGTCGCGGGTGGCGAGCGCAAAATTTGGGTTATTGAAAACCGGATGATAAGGCTGCGGCAGTTTATTCAGCACCAGCATCCCGAGCACCGTGGCGGCGGCCGCCGCCAGCACCGTGCACTCGAAAGTGATCGGAATAAACGCCGGCCAACTATTCAACGGCTTACCGCCCACATTGAGTGGATAGTTAATCACCGCAATCCAGTACTGCATGAAAAACCCACCCAGGCCGCCCAGAATTCCGCCAATCAAAACAATTAACGGGAGGGTGGTGTGCTTGAAACCAATGGCTTCGTCGAGCTCCTCAATCGGATATGGCGAATAACCGTTAATTCGGCGATAGCCCTTTTCATAGCTGCGCCGGGCCGCGCCGACCAGCGCGGTCGGATTATCAAACTCGGCCATGATCCCGTAGAGCGCCGGCGCGCCTCGCCGCCCACGATGCAAAGGCTCCGGCGGATCCCGATGAAACGGTTCCGGATCCTCCAGATCGTGTTCCCACTGCTCTTCTGGTTTTTCGTCTTCAGCCATTCTTGTAACGCAAACTGTGAGTTTGCGTGTCTTTCAAAATCGGTCTACAACTTCACCCGCAAAACCGCAAACTAACAGTTTGCGTTACCACTATTCGTCTACTTCCGCTTCCGGCAAAATTGTTCGCATCTCGAAGATCGAAATCATCGGCAGGAAGCGAAGGAACAGGAACAACAGGGTAAAGAAAAATCCAATCGTCCCGATGAACATGGTCCAGTCCCACATCGACGGTTGATATTGTCCCCAGGCCGCAGGTAAAAAGTCGCGATGCAAACTGGTTACGACAATCACAAATCGCTCGAGCCACATGCCGATGCTGACTACGATCGAGATAAACCAGAGCACTAACAGGTTCGATCTGATTTTCTTAAACCAGAGAAACTGCGGCGTCACTATGTTGCAGATAATCAGGGCCCAATAATATTCGGCGTAGGGTCCGTGCATCCGGTTCCAAATCATGAACCGCTCGAATCGATTGCCGCTGTACCAACCGAAAAAGGCTTCCATCACATACCCGTAGCCGACGATCAATCCGGTCGCGAGCATCACCTTGGCCATGTTGTGCATGTGGCGCATGGTGATGAAGCCCTGGAGGCCATAAAGCTTCCGGAGGGGAATCGTCAACAACAAGACCATCGCAAATCCCGCGTAGATTGCGCCGGCCACGAAATATGGCGGAAAGATGGTGGCGTGCCAGCCGGGCAAGACGCCGACTGCGAAGTCGAAACTTACGATCGTATGGACTGAAAGCACGAGCGGCGTGGCCAATCCGGCAAGCAGCAGGTAAGCCATTTCGTACCGATGCCAGTGACGCGCCGAGCCGCGCCAACCCATGGCGAGCAGGCCGTAAAGAATCTGAAATGGTTTACTGCGGGCGCGATCGCGAAGGGTCGCAAAGTCGGGAATCAAACCGACGAACCAAAACATTGCGGACACGGTGGCGTAAGTAGAGACCGCAAACACGTCCCACATCAATGGGCTGCGAAACTGCGGCCAGATTCCCATCGTGTTCGGATAGGGAAACAGCCAATAGGCCAGCCAGGGACGGCCCAGATGCATGATCGGATACATCCCCGCCTGGGCCACCGCAAAAAGCGTCAT
>JANLZV010000275.1:0-2090 GCA_031366425.1 Pyrinomonadaceae bacterium
AGAGCGTCCGTGTAGACGCTCTTCAGTTTATCGAGTTCACGATATTCGATTATTAACTTCGGCAGATCATGCGTGAGCGCCAGTTCTTCCAAAACTGCTTTGCTGGTTGAGATGCGGCCCGTCGAAGTTTTCCGGCCGGACATGATATTCAACTCCTCGAGCACTTCACCCACTTGTTTGGGTGAACCGATGTTGAATTCGCGCGCCGCCAGCTCATAGATCTTCAAGGTGAGCTTGTTCAATTCCAGCCCGAGATAATTTGAAAGATCTTTTAAGGTCGCGCGATCCACTTTCAGTCCCGCGCGTTCCATGCGAAACAGAAGTGGCGCGAGCGGCAACTCCATCTCGGTGTAGATTGTCTCGAGCTTCTTCTCCAGGATTCGCTGATGCAATACCTTCGCGGTCCGCGCCGTGAGATCCGCAGCGGCTGCAGTCTCCCACTGCATGTCGGTCCATGCGTTAGCCGGCTTCTCAATTCGCTCAATCCCGACAGCCTCGCGCGCCAGATCACTCAACTCATACTTGCTTCGATTGGGATCCAGCAGGTAAGCCGCCAAAAACGTGTCGTCTTTGACGCCTTCGAGCGTGACGCCGAATTTGGCCAACAAACCCACCGCGCGCTTTAAATCGTGAACGGATTTTTCCAGCAGTCCGTTTGATAAAACATCGCGCAGCGAGCTAATCGCTTGATCTCTGGAGTCGCCTAATCGGTTTAAGTCGACCAAAGCCGAAACACCTGTCCCGGTTGAGAAAGCGATTCCCTGGGCCATGCCAAAGTCCATCGCACACTGCTGTCCGGGAATCTCGTCATTCGGCTGATCGACGCCTGGATTTTTCTTCTCCTCGGCCTTGCCGGACGCATCGGCGATCGCAATTCCGACTCGCTCGGCGTCCCAAAGACTTTGGACCAACGCGTCGAGGTCCTCACGCGATTCGACGATCCGATAATTAAGCGTTCCCTCGGCAGAGGGCATGGGCACGGCGGCTGCATCCGCAAACTCGCGAGTAAGCGCTGAGAATTCCAGTTCCTTAAAAAGTTCGTAAGCCGCAGCGCGATCCGGTGGTCTGGCCTTGATCTGATTGAGATCCAGATCGACATCGAGGTCGAGCCGAATACGTGCAAGTTCACGCGATTGACGAATCAGATCGGCATTGTCGCGTAATGATTCGCGGTACGTTTTATGTTTGACTTCCTCCCAACGTCGCAGCGCCTCCTCGATCGATCCAAACTGGGTAATGACCTGAACAGCGCCCTTCGAGCCAATCCCGGGCGCCCCCGGAATGTTGTCAATCGAGTCTCCCATCAATCCCAGAAGGTCAACTATTTTGTCGGCGGGCACCCCAAACTTTTTCTCCACCCAGGCTTCGTCGCACCATTCGATCGGCGGCACATACTCTTTGCGCTTGGCAACCTGGGAGTTAGTGCGCATTGAGACGACGTAAGGGTCGGTCACGAGCTGGCACATGTCCTTATCGTTGGAAACGATCACCGCTTGTAGTTTTTGGGCGGCGATTTTTTTGGCCAACGTCCCGATGACGTCGTCAGCTTCAAACCCGGGAGCGTTGATCACCGGAATGTTGAAGGCCTCGCAAAGGCGAATGATGTAAGGCAGTTGCGACGCGAGATCCTCCGGCATGGCCAGTCGGTTTGCTTTATAGTCGGCAAAAGTTTCGTGTCGAAAAGTTTTCTCCTTCGACTCGAAAATCGCCGCGATGTAATCTGGCTTTTCATCCTGCAGCAACTTGCGCAGCATGTTGGTAAAAATGTAGACAGCCTGCGTTACCTGTCCCTTTGAGTTTGAAAGTGCCGCCACACGATTAGCCATCGGCGCAAAGAACGCCCGAAATATGTGGGACATTGAATCGATCAGAAAAACGCGTTCGACTGGTTTGTCACCAGTAGAAACTTGCTTGGTTGGCATGTTGATGGATCATAGAGAGGCGGTTTAGGAGTGTCAATCGAGAGCGATTCTCCAGAGCGGACGTTAACTTCGTGGGTGGACGTCTAACTGTGGTTTTATTTCCATGACTCAGCACACATCTGTAGCGACGACGCCACACTTCCGACTTCGGAGTCGTTTGATTTCGAA
>JANLZV010000300.1:0-1504 GCA_031366425.1 Pyrinomonadaceae bacterium
CACATCAGTTGATCGGGTAGACATGATTGTCGGCAGCGCGGACGTTGGTCAGCTCGCGCGTGAAATTTCGGAGCATGCGATTACGCTCGTGCGGAATGATGACAAGCTGGTGCCGTTGAATTCGCTCAAACCTGACGCGCGAATTTTTAATCTGGCCATCACGAATGGAGACGATCGTTTGATTGTGGCCGGCGTTTTCGCTGCGGCGATGGCGAGTTTGGGAAGACGAGTTGAAACCGTAGTGCTCGACGATCGTTCGTCCGAAGCGGACGTGCAAAATGCACTCGCGCGTGCCCGCAGCGCAGATCTCGTGATTGCGTCGTTGTATGGACGCGTGCGGACCGGGCAGGCGCGCAGTGTCGGCTTGCCTGAGCCGGGAGCCAAAGCGCTTTCGGCGTTGATTGAACGCAAAGCTGCGGTGGTCGGCATCAGTTTCGGAAATCCCTACCTGCTGCAAAGTTTTCCCGCACTGCGCACTTACCTCGTCGCTTATGGCGACATGCCAAGTTTACAAACGGCCGCAGCTCGCGCGCTCGCCGGCCAAATCGACATCACCGGGAAGTTACCGATTTCGTTGCCGGGGCTTTACGCGCGCGAGACCGGGATTCAGATTGTGCGCAGCCGGTAGGTTCACTCGACGCAACTTCGCTTTAGTGACAAACAGCGGAAACTTGTTCTATCTTGATTCGCAGATTTATGAAGAAGGTTGAAGACAGACTGGATCGGCTCGAACGCATCGCGAAGTTGCTGGTGCGGGCGGGCTTGCGCGCCCGGCGCGAGATGCGGCAACAGGACGACAAGATCACGATCATGATCGACGCGCAGATCAAGAACGAAGAGAGATTTGCCGAGCTGGCCGCCTCTCAAAAACACACCGACCGCCGCCTTGATGCTTTGATCGAAATCATCAGGGAAGGGCGCAACGGAAAATAGAACCAATAGAGTTGAGGCCGCGCTTGTCCTGAATGCCGTCCTAAGAGTCTCCAACCAAAACCTTGTCGTTGATTTCACTAACATACCCTCAATCGGGAAAGTACAACTTCCGCGTTTCGCTGTGCCTGTTCATCGGCGTCTCCCTTTCGTCCCCGGGTCTGCTTCTCGCTCGCGCTCAGGGACTAAGGACGGCCCGCCCCGCGACAGTTTCAGTCTCCACGCAAAAGCTTGAGTCGATCGATACCGAGTTGACGCGGGAGATCGAGCTGAAACATTTGCCTGGGGCAGTAGTGTTAGTCGCGCGCAACGGCGGCGTGGTGTGGCGTAAGGCTTATGGCGCACGCGCGCTTGAGCCCGGGCGCGAGCCGATGACGACAGACACAATCTTCGACCTCGCCAGTCTCACAAAGATAGTGGCGACGGCGACAAGCATCATGATGCTGGTCGAGCGCGGCAAAGTGAGGTTGAGCGATCCGCTCTCGAATTACATTCCCGAAATTAAAGGCGAGGGACGAGAGCGAATTACGATCGAACTTCTGCTGACTCATCGCGCCGGTTACGCGCCTGATTT
>JANLZV010000304.1:0-6857 GCA_031366425.1 Pyrinomonadaceae bacterium
CGCTTCGTGGCGGTAAACTCAATGGCGCGATAGAAGCGCTGAGCGCGGCCAAAGCACTGCGGGGCACGGCCGGTCGCCGCGTCACCAGCGCAGGCCGCAGCCTCAGTTGTGCCAGCTTTATTTCGCCCCGGGTTAAAGATGAAGTAGGTATCACCATCATCGAAAGACCCGTCTTCAATCACATTTACCATCGCCCGATAGATACCGCGAGTGCCGAGGGTTACGTTGTTGCCAACCTCGATCTCGCCGCCAAAGGTCATCTCGCGAATGCTCTGAGGCTTTAGACCTGGATCAACGGGTGTGGCATCAGATCCCAAATTGGTTGCGCCGGTGCTGACACCGCGAACAATCAGGGCGCCTACTGGGGCATTGATCGTGCCCACGTTAAAGTTCTTGTCCGTCTGAACATCTCCACCCGCAGCGCGGACATTGACGTCTAGAGGAACAGGAGCTTCAATGAACTGAGCGTAGTTGAAGAACATCTTGCCCTTGCCTTTTCCGGTGAAGTCCCAGATTAGGCCAAATCGAGGGGCAAGATTATCGCGGAAATTGTTGAACTTGAGGTAGCTTTGACCACCGTTGGCATAGGATTGTTGATAGTCCCAACGAGCGCCATAGCTAACCTGCCAGTTCTGAGCAAACTTCCAGTCGTCTCCGACATAGAAGGTCTCAACATTGGTTTTAGTATTACCAACGAGCTCGAAATCGCGTACGCGCGTGGTATTCCTGAGCAGGAACGGGTTTCCGAATGCTTCCGCCGTCGTTATGGTATTCGCGGTCGGATTCACGGTCAGACCCAAAGCTGCCAGGGTGGCAGCGGGAATCGACTGAGCGCGGGTCACACCCGCGGCACTTGGACAGTTAATTACCGTACCACGGACCGTGCAGACCAAATAGTTGTTGGTGATGCGCGAGCCGTTGGTAACGTTCGAAGTCCCGTTTGTGGTCCGCAACGGAGTTCCGTCAGCGTTAGTGCCACCAGGAGTAAACGCATAGGTTACAGCTGGCCCACTGGAAAGGGTGTTAATGTCGTACCTGTTCGTGAAGTACTCAAAGCCCCACTTGATGGTGTGCTTGCCCAGGATGTTCTGCATGTGGGCGTTAAGCTCGTAGCGGTCGCGGGTCTGGCTTGAAAATAGCCCAAAGCCGGGACCACGCGCGTAGCCGCGCTGCAAGGATCCCCCTCGGCCATCGACAAAATCAATGTTGCCGGTGCCGACGCAGCCAGAAGCGGGACACGTGACGCCAGTCTGAACTGGGGTCAGAACGACACCGCCCCTGAGCACCGCAAAGTTGTCGGCAATCAGTGGCCTGTCGACCGCTCGTGGAATTGTATTGGCTCTCTGGAAGTGCAGACCACCGGACAACTCAGCAATGAAGTTGTTGGTGATCGATGAATTGAGGCGAAATGCGTAGTTATGACCACCGGTCTCCTGCGTTCCCGTGAAAGCGTTGATGTCGTCGCCGAAACCGTTAACATTGTTCAGTGCGGCGGTTGCTAAAAACCCTTCAATCTTCGTGAAATCACCAAACGTGGAGGCCGTGAAAGTGTTCTTGTTATTCAGGGCCCAGGTGATCTTCCCGGCATAGAAGGGAATGGTTACCTTATTCGAAACCGGGTTGTGGAAGGTTTGCGTCAAATAGAAGTTGCTCCGACGCTGGGGATTGAAAGCACCGAAAAACCAGAGCTTGTCCTTCTTAATTGGACCACCGACGTCGATGCCGGCGTCAACTTCGGAGAAGCCGTTGAAAGCAGACCCGGTGAACGGGAAATTCTTTACGCCACGGACGAGGCCTTTCGTGGTTCCGTAACCAAAGAGGTCGCCATGAAACTCATTACTACCGCTCTTGGTGATGACGTTGAAAATGCCGCCAGTAGCTTTGCCATACTCGGGGCCGTAAGCACCGGTCTTTATTTCAACTTCCTGAACGAACTCGAAAGGCAGGTTCGCACCCGAACCACCGAAGGCGGGGTCGGTCGTATTAACACCATCGAGGATGTAGTTGTTTTCAGGACCTGACGAACCACCGACTGACGGATCGCGGTCGCGACCGGTCGCATCGCGCAGACCTGAACGAGTCACCGTAGGGGCAATCGTGTAAAGGCCTTGCACTGTTCTTTGGGTCGGGAAGTTCGAGAACTGTTCCGTCGAAACGTTGGATCCCGTCGTGTTCTGCGTGGTGTCGATAGCCGCGCCGGCAGTATCGGTGATGTTCACCGTGGCACCGACCTGGCCAGGGGCGAGCGAAACTTCTAAAGAGGAAGTCTTGGAAAGATTGACCTCTACGTCTTTCTGCTCAAATTTCGAGAATCCCTTGCCTGACGCTTCGACCGATACCATGTATCTTCCGGGGGGAAGACTCAGGATTCGAAAATGGCCGGAGTCGTCTGTAGTCGTAGACTGGGCGCTGATCAGGTTCGGACTCGAAACACTAACCATAGCCCCGGGAACTGCCGCACCAGTCTGGTCGACAACTGTCCCTTCGATAGATCCCGTCGTGGATGACTGCGCAAAAACATTAGCCGAAGCTAAACCAAAGCACAGGGCCAAGACGAGCATAAAAATCTTTTTCATCTTGTCATTTTCCTTTCTTGGATGGAGGCGCCCGATGTTCTGGACACTTCCATAATTGTTTACATACTTAGCTAACTGCGCCTGGAAACCGAAGTGATAGTCAGCGTTCGTTAGCATCGTCAATTTCAAAATCTGCTGTTTGACCGGCTTCTAAACCCGAATCTAGCTGGTTGCTAGGGCCCGAAGCCATCGAGAAGATTAAATTCCGGAGTCCTGAAAGCAATGCGGATGCCATTGGCAAAACGCAATACCTGCTGCGGGAAACCTACTAGTTACCCCAAAATCCGGCCCCTTTATATCCAAATTTTTGGTTTACTCCGAAATTGCGAAGTTTGAAACGTGATTCCAAACGTCCCTGCCCGAGCGTTTGAGAAGCCAAATTTGGCCATCCAGACCAGTGTCATGGTCTTCGGGTGCGCTTGGTGTAGAGGAGGGCGGCCGCTTGGCGTGTGATAGACTGCGGTCAAAATTAAAGGAATACGCGATGGTGAACAACATCGCATCAGCAGCTTGAGCGAACGCATCTATCGCGATCCGGTCCATAACATTATTCGCCTTCGTACGGATTCCGGCGAAGGCGATCTGATGATGCGCTTGATCGACGCGCCTGAATTTCAAAGACTGCGGCGCATCAAACAACTCGGACTTGGACTCTACACTTACCAGGGCGCCGAGCATTCTCGCTTCACTCACTCGCTGGGTGCGTTGCACCTGATGAACCGAGTCCTCGAACGCTTCGACGAAAAATACTCGATTGCCAAAGACGATCGCACGGCGGTCCGCGCGGCTGCCTTACTCCACGACGTGGGCCATGGATCTTTTTCTCATGTGATGGAAAAAGTTCTCGGGTTTCATCATGAGAAGTGGAGCGTGGAAGTCGTGCTCAGCGAAGACACCGAGGTTGGACGACTGTTGCGAACTCATTCGCCTGAGTTACCTGCCAAAGTGGCAGCTATCATCGAAGGAAAATTTCAACCCGCTGCCTTGGCCCAACTCGTCTCGTCACAACTCGACGTGGATCGAATGGATTACCTGCTCCGAGATTCGTTGATGACTGGAGCGAAGTATGGGATCTACGATCTTGAGTGGATCATCAATGCTCTCGCAATCGACGAAGAGAATGATCGGATCTATGTAGCCGCGCGCGGTCTGTATGCCGTGGAAGAATATCTGCAGGCCCGCTACTACATGTTTCGCCAGGTCTATTTTCATCGCACTCTACGTTCCGCCGAAGCAGTTTTGAAGTCGACGCTGCGGCGCGCTCTGCAACTGCTGGCGAGCGGCGCCGATGTTTGGCATGCGCCGGGTTCGGCTTTTGAAAAAGTGTTGCGCCAGCAGCCGCTGACTGTGACCGAGCATCTCGAAGTGGACGACTCCGACGTTTTGTTTCACATAAAGCAATGGCAGCGCTCGAGCGATGAAGTTCTTGGCGATCTAAGTCGCCGTTTCACTGGCAGACGTTTATTCAAGGCGATCGATCTGGACATGCCAAATGCGGAACGCCCGGGGTTCCTGGCCGCCGCCCGAGAATGCGTAGCCCGCGCCGGCTTCGATCCTGAGTTTTACTTCATCGAGGACCGAGCCAGCGACGTTCCCTATTACAGTTACTACACCGCCGAAGGCGCTGAACCGAAGAGCCGCATCTACGTCGAAGACGGCTATGCTCGTCCAAGGATCCGCGAAATCACGGAAGTTAGTGAAGTAGTTCGCGGCCTGCAACGGGGTTACGAACTGCACCGGATCTGTTTTCCCGCGGAAGTGAAAGCTGAGGTCTACAAGCTCTATCACGACCTGACACCGAAAGATCGTCACGCCGTCGGCACTCAATAGGCCGCGACGACGCTAGCGAAGGGATCGAAATCTGATGGCGAGAATTCCCGGAGTGAAGCCTGAAGAAGTTGACGGCTCTATCAAGGCAGTACTGGACGCGCAAACGAAAGCGTGGGGCTCGCCTTTGCTCAACCATTTGGTTTATGCGCGTCGGCCCACAATCTTTCGCGGGGCCCGCGCGATGTGGAGCGGCATCGAAACGTCAAACCTGATAGCTCCCACGTTGCGCACGCTCATCAACCGGCGAATCGCTTCGCTCAACGGCTGCGAGTTTTGAGAGGACATAAACGCTGCCGTGAGCAGCCAACTAGGCGTTTCCCAAGAGAAAATTGAGGCGCTGTCTGAATATGCAAGCAGCAACCTCTACGACGAAGTTGAACGCATAGCGCTCGAGTTTGCTGACCGCATGACTATTACCGGTGAAGACGTAAGCGATGAATTCTTTGCCCGGCTGCAAGACTTCTACGACGACGACGCGCTCGTGGAATTGACCGCCACCATTGCCTGGGAAAACGCCTCCAGCAAATTTAATCGCGCGTTGCGCTTGCCGTCTCAAAAATTGTGGCGGCGCCGCTAGAATTGAAATCAGCAAACGCATGTCAACCCCCGCGCCAAAGGATCTCGCCGGATGTCCCGGAACTATGCGAAGGAACTCCAGCTCCTTTTGCGTGGCGTCTCTGGGGCTGCTATTTGTGATCTCGGCTGTCGCAGCGATCGCGGCGGTCACCAGCCTACACGCAACCGAACTCTCGCAAACTCCAAATCGGTCTACCTGTATCGCCGTCTTGAACTTCGGCGACTCAACTCTGGGCCAAACGGCGGCGAATATGCTGGCGGCCAATTTGAAACGTGAATCCAGCCTGTCAATCATGGACCGCGATCAGGCCGGAGCCGCAGCGCGCGGCGTGGGTTACCAGGGTTCCATTAACCTGTCACGCCACGAGGCCCGCGACCTCGGCGCCGCGATTGGGTGCGACTTCTATCTCCTGGGTGACGCGCAAACTCTCCGCCGCTCGCCTTCGAGTGGGCCAACGTATTTTGAATCCTATGCCTCGCTCTTTTTGGCGAGCTCCCGTACGGGCCGTCTCGTAGCCTGGCAACGCCCAAATTTTCGCGCGCCGACCGCGGCCGCCGCCGAGAAATCCCTTCTAGCGGAATTGTCAGGCAGCGATATCAGTTATCGCCAACTGATTGCCATACGTCGCGCTGAAGAAGATGAACGCGGCGAACGAGAGCTGACAACTGACAGCCGCGTTCCGATCATCGAAGCAGCGCCTGACGACGATAAACTTGCCGAAGCTGAGGGGCTGCGCCTGCCGCGGCCATTTCGACGCATAACTCCGGCGTATCCGGAAACGGCGGCTCTGGCCGAGGCTGAGGCGATCGTAGACGTGCTGGTTGACTTGGACGCGACCGGCGAAGTGTTACGCGTTGAGGTCGAACGTTGGGCAGGATTTGGTCTGGATCAATCTACGATCGATACGGTGCGTCAATTACATTTCTTTCCAGCCATGCGCAACGGGGTCGCCGTGCCGATTCGAATTCTGTTGCGCTACAACTTTCGTAAGCCGAAATCATGAGCCGCAGTAGCTTCGACATGCGTAGACCTGTGACGACATCTTCCAAATTCGTCCTCCATCGCGCCCGCGCTGCGACTGTCGCCGTGCTGGTCTGGCTGGCCTTCGCTTCCTCGGTAACGTTACCGCGCTCAGCTGCTGCCACTGCTGTCGCGGCCGGAAATAACACTGCCTTCGTTTCCACTGAAACGCGATCGGGCCGGCTCGCGGTTTTTGACGACGTCTGGTCAACCATCAACGAGCGATACTACGACTCGCGTTTCCACGGCCTCGATTGGGACGCCCAGGGGAAAAGGTTTCGCGCGCTCGCCGCTGCTGCCGGTTCGAGCCAGGAACTATATTTGGTTTTGCGTCGCATGATTTCCGCACTCGACGATTCGCACACGCGCATCTACCCGCCAGAAGAAAAATTTGACTGGTGGCGTCCGCGTTTTGTAAGCACGGGGATCGCCGTTAAGGAAGTTGCGGGTCTCGCGGTCGTTGGCACGGTCCAACGCGGTTCAGCGCCAGCGCGGGCCGGCATGCGTGCGGGAGACGTTATCGAAAGTGTCGACGGCAAGTCTGCTATCGGCCTGGTTAACGCTAAGCTCAACGCTTCATATGGCCCACCTGCGGCGTTGGCGGAAAATTCTTTGACGTCACGATTCCGCGCGTTTGCCTCGCTGTTGGATGGACCACCGGAGAGTTTGGTGGAGATTCGCTGGCGCGGCCGTAACGGTAAAGAACGCTCCGCACATTTTCGACGCTCCTGGCAGCAACGCGATCTCGCCCTAAACGTGCGTCGCCAGGGCAATTACGCGGTAATCGAAATTGAGGCTTTCACCGCGCCGATTGCGACCGCGTTTGCCCGCGCGTTGAAAGAAAAAATCGGCGG
>JANLZV010000305.1:0-5114 GCA_031366425.1 Pyrinomonadaceae bacterium
ACGCTGTTCAAGAACATTCCGATCCACGGGGAACATCGTGCGATCCAGCTGCGCTGGGAGGTGTACAACATTTTCAACCACACCAACTTCCGTTCTATCAGCACTAACGTGACCGCGGCAAACTTTGGCCAGGTTCTCAGCGTCCGCGACCCGCGGACACTCCAACTCGGCGCGAAGTTTATCTTTTAAATGACGCTTCAAGGTCAGGCAAAAAATACCCGCAGCGTAGAAACGTTGCGGGTATTCGCTTTCGTGGGGAGGCAACGTCCTGCGGTAGGACCCTGGCCCATGGTGCTACAATGTTTTTCGCTCTCGTTTACGCGCTTGCTTGGGCGCGGAGTGACCGCATATGCAATTGTCCGGCACCAATAAACCTTGAATAGTCCTTCCAAATTGCTGCTACGCAATGTCCGCGCGGTCCTGCCCGATCGTGTTTGCGATAAAGCGCTTGTTCAGATTCAGACTGGTCTGATTCGCCGCGTCATCGAGGACCACGACGACAACGCTGCTGAAGTCCTGGCGGAGGCGCACGCTTCGGATTCGGAAGTCGTCGAGCTCGAAGGCTTAACCCTAATCGCGGGTTTCATCGACGTCCATATTCACGGTGCAGTTGGCGTGGACACTATGGAAGCCAGCGACGAGGATCTGATCCGTGTTTCGCAATTTCTGGCGACGCAGGGAGTCACTGGCTGGCTGCCAACGCTCGTGCCTGCGCCTGATGACGACTACCGCCGAGCGATTACAGCAATCGATCAGGCGATGAAAACGCAGGAAATGCAGAGTGCCCGCGGGGAACTCGGCGCGCGCATTTTGGGCGTGCATTACGAAGGACCATTCGTTAATTCGGCCCAGTGCGGAGCTCTGCGTCAGCAATACTTCAAGAGCTATGCCGGCCCAAGAGACCTTGAATGTTTGCCGCTGCCGATTGCCAGTGACGCTGCCCGAATGATCACACTCGCGCCGGAAGTAGATGGCGGAGTTGCACTGGTAGCGGAACTTGCCAGAAGCGGATGGACAGTTTCCATCGGACACACTCGTGCCAGTGTTGAATTGTTGGATCGCGCCTTCTCCGCGGGGGCGCGGCACATGACTCATTTCATGAATGCGATGTCGCCGCTGCACCATCGTTCACCCGGACCCATTGCGTGGGGACTGCTGCGCGATGACGTAACCTGCGATTTGATCGCCGACGGAATTCACCTCGATCCATACGTGCTGCAACTACTGCTGAAAGTGAAAGGTACTGAGCGCTTGACGCTAATTAGCGACGCAGTGGCGGCGGCGGGACAAGGCGACGGCGATTACCAGATTTGGGGCGAGACGATTACGGTGACGGATCGTCGCACCAGCAATCAGCACGGCAGCATTGCCGGATCGGTGATTACGCTTTCCGACGCATTCAAGCTCATGCGGTCAGTGGGCGCTTCCGATCTCGGACTCGCCAGCATGCTGGCGCGCAATCCCGCCCGGTTGCTGGGCCTTGCTGAAAAGTGTGGTTCGATTGAAGCAGGGAAGCGGGCCGATCTCGTTGCCCTTGACCAGGACGGCAACGTGAGGCTGACTATTATCGGTGGCGAGGTAGCGTTTTCTGATCTGGCGTGAGGACCGAGACTGTCACATATTCTAAAACTCAAACTTCATCGTAGTAACCGGCATTGCGATAGGATTGATCTAGTAATTCCACCGGATGACAAACGGTGAGGGCGTTTCCCGCAAGCAGAGCTCCCGCTCCAATCTGCATCTGGCATCCCGGATTTCCGGTCGCCAAAATTTTCGCTCCTGATTCCTCAACGTGATTGAGTTTCTCGTCGAGTACCTTTCGCGAGAGACCGGGCTCGAGGATGTTGTAAATGCCCGCGCCGCCGCAACATCGTTCCGCGCCCTCCAGCCGTACCAAATCTAATCCTGAAATCCCACTCAACATTTCCAACGGCGCCTCGCCCGCATGCTGTCCGTAGAGCAAATGACACGATGAATCGTAAGTCACTTTTTGATCCGTCACCGGACAGCCTGCCAGAGGAGCGACCGGCTTGAGGTGTTGGCTGACGTCGCGCACGCGTGCGCTAAACTGCCGCGCGGATTCGGCAAGGTCTTCGTCGTCTGCCAGCAAGTGTCCGTAGGAGGACAGCATCGCGCCACAGCCACCTGCGTTCGTAACGATATTTGGGATCGTTGAGCTTGCGTTCGCTCCTAAATCGCCGAACGCCGTGAGGTTTTGTCGAGCCAGTTTACGTGCGCCCTCGAGATCGCCGGCGTGAGCATGAAGCGCGCCGCAGCAGACCTGGTCTTTTGGCGTTCGCACTTTAAAACCGTTGGCTTCCAGCACGCGCGCAGTGGCCCGGTTTACTCGCGCGAAGAGACCTTCACCGACACACCCTTTGAAAAGCATCGTTGAGGCTGCCGTATCCTGGCTTAGGCGGCGCGGCGTGTTTGGCCCGCCCGCTGACGCAGGCGGTTCTGACAAGGCCCCTCGCGCGATTGAGGTTGTCCGCAACTTCGGCGCGGAGCTTTCCAGCAGGGCCAGGCTGAATCCCATCCGCTCGGGTAATAACTTAGCGACGCCTGACTTCAGGAATGCTCGCGCAAGTCCGGCGTCGCGAAACATGCGCGCTGCGGCGAAAACAAATCTTAAGCGAGTCGGGTACAGCCAAACGTGCTTGAGCAACAAACGCAACACGCCATAACTAATTCCGCGCGCTTTGCCCACCGCGAATAGTTCTCCGCGCGCGGCTTCCAGCAGTTGTCCATATTCAACGCCGGCGGGACACACCTGTTCGCAGGCCCGACAACCGAGACAGCGATCAATATGCCGTTCAAAAGCGTTTGCATCGGCGGCCAGCCGTCCATCCCCCACGGCGCGCATCAGGTAGAGTCGACCGCGGGGCCCATCATTTTCATCGCCGGTGATCGTATAGGTGGGGCACGCTTCGAGACACAAGCCGCAATGAATGCAGGCGAGCAACTTTTGTTCTTCACTAGCGAGGGCGTTGGTTAACGTTGATGACGACAAGGGAATAATTCAATAACTTCAGCGATCCACGAATCTCTCGGACACCGCAGTGCTAATACCCAATGGCTGGTCCATCACTCCGGCGCGGGTCGGTTGCGCCCAGCCGCATTCCCGTCTTTTCCTCGATCATGATCCCTTCGGCGTCTCCCAGATATCGAGGCCTCGCCAGCTTGTGACCGCGCGCGATCAGCGCTCGTTGCGTGTCGCCCGAGAGACCGTAGGGCTCAAAGATCAATTCATCAGGTAGCCACTGATGGTGGATGCGCGGGAAGTCGATCGCCTGTTGGATATTCATCCCGTGGTCGACCACGTTTGTGATCACGCACAGCGCGGTATTGATGATGGTTGGCCCACCAGGACTTCCAACCGTGAACCACAAGCTGCCATCTTTGCGCAGGACGAAAGTCGGCGTCATTGCGGAGAGCGGACGTTTACGCGGCGCCACTGCGTTGCGTTCACCCTGGATTAAGCCATACATGTTTGGGGTTCCGGGTTTGGCAGCGAAGTCGTCCATCTCGTCGTTGAGAATTATCCCCGTCCCTTTCGCCACTGCGGCGGAGCCGTATGAATTGTTCAGCGTATAAGTATTCGCTACTGCGTTTCCTTCAGCGTCAACCACAGTGAAATGCGTGGTCTCCTCCGACTCGTAACCTACCGGTTGCCCTGAATGGATTTCCACGCTCGGGGAGACGCGATCGAGGTTAATCGTACTCCGCAGTTTGGTCGCATAAGATTTTTCGATTAAACCAGCAATGGGCACCTTCACGAAATCCGTGTCACCCATAAACTCAGCGCGATCCGCAAACGCCCGGCGCATTGCCTCAGTCATCAGGTGATAACGTTCCGACGATGACGGCTCCATCTTGCCGAGCTCATAGCCTTCCAGGATATTCAGCATTTCGATCAGAACGGCGCCGCCTGACGAAGGTGGGGGCATTGAGATCACCTGGTGACCTCGATAGGTGCCGCGTAAGGGCTCGCGCTCTTTCGCTTCGTAGCGCGCCATGTCTGCCATGGTGATCAGTCCGTTGTGGCGCTTGACGTCATCAACGATCAAACGCGCGGTCTGGTCGCCGTAGAATTCGTTTGGCCCAGACTTGTATAAGCGTCCAAACGTCGCCGCCAGATCAGGTTGCCGGAAGAGATCGCCTTCATTGTAGTACCGCCCGCCGTTCAAATAGATGCGCTTGGTTTCCGGGTACTGAGAAAGGTAGTCGCTGTTCCCGCGCAACGATTGCGCGAGCGCGCGATTAACGATAAACCCATCACTTGCGAGACGCATCGCCGGCAAAATGAGTTGCGGCCAAAGAAATTTTCCCGAACCATACTTTTGCAGAGCGAGGGCCATGCCACGCACGGTGCCGGGGACGCCAGCGGCCCGGTAGCCTACCAGCGAACCACCCTCGCCCTCGATTAGGTTTCCATTCTTGTCCAGGTAGATGTTGCGAGTGGCCGCGGCTGGAGCCATCTCACGATAGTCGATTGCCGTCGTCTTTCCGCTCTTCAAACGAATCATCATGAAACCACCGCCACCAAGGTTGCCGGCGGCCGGATGGGTTACCGCAAGCGCAAACGCCACGGCCACAGCGGCGTCAACAGCGTTGCCGCCTTGCTTCATGATGTCGACGCCTACTCGCGATGCGATTTCATTGGTGGAAGCCACAATTCCATGCTTCGCGCGAACTGGTTCACGAGACGCGGCGAGGGTTATCCGCGAGCCAACCGGCGCGACTGGTGAGACGATAAACGCCAGAACCAGCACAAGGGTGCAAACAATCCGGCGTGTCGAAAATGAATTCGTAATCATGATTATTTTCTTTGTCCTTGAACCGCTGATGATCAGTTTTTTGAAATAAACGGTACGCGTTGAAAATCGAACCGACCGGGTGACAGAGTTTCCAACGGATCTAACGCATGCTTGATTCGCTGCATGATGCCTGCCGACGACCCGAAGTCTCCCCAGGCACTCACGGTGCGTTTTAGCTCAACGGGCGCATGCTCGATAATCAGCGTGCCGCCTAGCTGCGCAATCAAGGCCCTCAGGTTTTCAACGTGGATTAATAAAGCTTGCGCGTCATTATCCTTTGGCTGCAAACGTTCCACA
>JANLZV010000308.1:0-1649 GCA_031366425.1 Pyrinomonadaceae bacterium
CGACGATCGCCGTGTCGCGCGTGTTGCTCCACTGCGCACCGCGCCGATTCTTCACCAGCCAGTTGGTGACCGGCTCGATAAGTTTGTGTTGCGGATCGATGGCGAGCAGTGCGCGCAACACAAACGCCGTTGCTTCAACGCCGCCTTCCGACCAGCGCCAGTAAACTCCATCCTCGCCCCAATGCGCTGTGCCCATAACGGATGGATCGGAAGACTGGGCGCCCTGCTGCACGATTGACGTGTCTGGCTTCGCGTCGATCTTCACGCCGTTTTCCAGATTCTGGATCAGCGTCATGGCTTTGTCGGCGTAGCCGAAGTCGTGCGCGGCGAGCGCCAGCAACGCGCGCGTGTAGGCGTTGAGGCGATCGCGATTGGTGAAGAGGTTATCGAAAGCTGTCGCTTGAAACTTAGTGACAGAAAGAGCAGGCGGGACGCCCGCGGTCCCAGCAGGAGCGGGTCCGGTATTGGCGCGATAGACAGCTAATGCGTGGAGCATCCAGGCCTGCTCGTCGTAGTTCGCCTCTTCTTCAACCAGCTCCTTGTCGAGATAACTGACGGCGCGTGCGGCGGCATCAGGTTTCACTTCAATGCCGGCCTGGCGCGCGAGCGTTAAACCCCAAAGCACATACGCAGTCATGTAGTGATCGCTGTCGCCGTCTTTCCACCAACCCCAACCGCCGTCGGCGTGTTGGAAGTTGTAGAGACGATCGAGACTCGCCTTCGTGATGCGATCGAGTTCCTTCAGATCGCGTTGGCCTTTTGGATGTGTGGCCAGCGCAGTGTCAGGTTCGATGCCTCCAAACACACTTTCCATCGCGTCTTCCGGTTTCATGCCGAGGTCGCGCAAGGTTTTAGCAGTGATCGCGGCGGGCAGGAAGCGGCTCATGGTCTGCTCGGTGCAGCCGTAAGGATAGTCAATGAGATAAGGCAGGGCGTCGAGCATCGTTGTGGCCATGCTCGGCGCGATTTGTACGACGAGTCCCGTCGTTTCCGGTCGACGTTCTTTGGGAATGTCGAGCTTGATAGCGACGCTGTCACCGCGCATTTTGCCGGAACGCGAAATAAATTTCTCGACGCCATGTTCGTAAACACGAAACGTCTTCTCCATCGCATCGGCATACTTGTCGCCATGCGCTTCGACTTTCAACTTCACCTCGCGCGCTGCAGTGACGGCGACGAGCCAGTCAACGCGGGCTTCGGAGTTGGGTTTGACTTCAATCGGCAACTGCTCGCCTTTTACGAGTTTGCCATCGATGATGAGACCATTAACCGTCAGACCCTCGGCTCTTAACAACGAAGCAACTGTCATCGTCTGATCAGTGTTGTTGTTGATTACTCCGGAGACGGTGACCTGATCGCCGACGACAAAGAAGCGTGGTGCTTCGAGCCGCACGATTAGCGGCTGCTTCGTGCGCGTTGAGGCGTTGCCGATGCCGAACTGATTGCCGGCGGTGGCAAGGCGCGCAGTTGTTACCCAGGTTGTGAGTGAATCGGGATATTTAATCTTCACGCTCGCGTTGCCGTTCGCGTCAGTGATCAGATCCGGCAGCCAAAGAATGGTCGAGCGAAAATCGCTGCGCACCTGGACCGCGGGTTCCTGACCCAGGGGTGTAGGTTGCGGCGGAGGCGCCACCACCCCCGGTTTCAAC
>JANLZV010000295.1:0-1734 GCA_031366425.1 Pyrinomonadaceae bacterium
CGGAGACGTATTCGTATGTCAGCTCCCGCCTCGTGAAGGAAGTGTTCCAGCTGGGCGGCGAACTAAATGGCCTGGTGCCGTCCCTCGTCGAGGCTCGCATGAGAGACAAACTTGGGCGTGCCTGAGCTCAAGTAGGGCTCACCTAAGAATGATGGAACGCATCTAGATGACCAACACCAGACCTACGAAAGCTGCGAGTACTGAATTTAAGGAGTCGGCGAACGTGGCGCAGATGCAGGCGTCGGCCACGCTCGCGGCGATGCAAGCCGCCGACTCGTTGCGCGCACAAGGTGTAAGCGTTTTCGATTTCGGCGCCGGCGAACCCGATTTCGATACCCCTGACAACATCAAACGCGCGGCCGAAGAGGCTATGCAAGCAGGCCGCACCAAGTACACCGCGACGGGAGGCACTCGAGATTTCCAGCAGGCGGTCATTGATTTTTATGAGCGTGACTTTGGCATTAATTATCAACGCTCCGAGGTGATGGCGAGCTCAGGTGGAAAGCAGGCGATCTTCAATGCTGTCGTGAGCTTGATAAACCCGGGCGATGAAGTCTTGATTGCTAAACCCTACTGGGTCACGTTTCCCGAGGTCGTAGTGTTCGCCGGCGGCACGCCGGTCTATATTGAGACGGAAGAGACCGGTTTTGTATTGAGCGCGGAGCAGGTAGAGCGCGCGATCACCCCTCGCACAAAGCTCATTATTCTCAACTCGCCTTCGAATCCGTCCGGGCGTGTGATCCCGCCCGCAGAGTTTGAGCGAATCATGGAGGTCCTCGAACGACACGGAGTCTATGTAGTTTCCGACGAATGCTATCTGCGCTTTGTATATCCGCCTGCGAAAGTTTTCAGTGCCGCAACTTTGCCTCCCGAACTCCGCAGCCGGCTCTGCATCGCGGGTTCGTTTTCGAAAACTTACGCCATGACCGGATGGCGAATTGGTTACGCACTCGCCTCCCCTGAATGGACGCGGGCGATGCTGAAGGTGCAGGGACATTCCACCAGCAATCCAAACTCTATCGCCCAGAGTGCAGCCGTGGCGGCGTTGAATGGTCCGCAAGATTCAGTCACCGCCATGCTGGCAGAATACACAGCGCGCCGCGGCTGGTTGTTGAAGGCGCTGCGCGAGATTCCCGGCGTTACATGTAACGAACCGGAGGGCGCTTTTTATGCTTTTCCCAGCGTCCAAAAATATCTCGGTAATGAAATAAAAACATCGGCTGACTTTGCGCTTCGTTTGATGAAAGAGGAGCACACCGTTGTTACCGACGGCGCGGGCTTTGGTGCGGAAGGTTACCTGAGAATTTCCTACGCCACCTCAATGGATCAGTTAGAACAAGGAATCGACCGCCTCAAGAACTTTGTGACCCGACTCGGATAGTCCCTAGCAGAGGCCCGGCCGTCAGGGAGGGCTCAAATTCAATCTGAAGTCAACGAATTAAAAAAGGGCGGCGATTGAATTAACAATCGCCGCCCTCTTCGTTGTGAACTAAGTTGTGTCCTTAGTAGAGGTTGAAGTTGTACTCCAGTTGTATGTGCATCGAAACCGTGTGCCCATCCTTCGTCGCCGGCACAAACTTGATATTCCTTGCCGCCGCGATGGCCCTTTCGGTCAAACCATACGGAAGTCCGGAAACTGCTTTAATGCCGGTTACCTGACCGCTCGAAGTGAACACCGCTCGCAACACGACGGTTCCAGTCACCTGGTTTTTGCGCGCCTCTTCGGTGTACTGC
>JANLZV010000339.1:0-3556 GCA_031366425.1 Pyrinomonadaceae bacterium
AACGTGGACTGACCGGATGGCCAAGGGAGAGGTGGTGGATGAAACTGGACTGCCGCTGAATTTCGAGAGCCCCTACCGAATGGGATCTCGGGTTTTTTACTATCGCGAGGTGGTGAGCGAAAAACCGATCCCGTTTCATGAGCGGGTCATTTATCAGGATGAACATGTTCTGGTTGCTGACAAGCCGCATTTTTTGCCGGTCATCCCTTCCGGCCGATTCTTACACGAGACGCTGCTGATTCGCTTGCGGAAAAAATTCAAGCTGGAAGACCTTGCTCCCCTGCATCGCCTCGACCGTGAAACGGCGGGAGTCGTGCTGTTTTCTATCAATCAAAAAACGAGAGGCCTTTATAGTTCGCTCTTTCAAGACCGTAAAATTCGCAAGGTGTATCACGCTCTCGCTCCCAGCGCCTCCGAGTTTCAAGATTTATGCTTTCCGCTTACGCGACGCAGCAGGATTGTGCGCGGAGAACCCTTCTTTCGCATGCAGGAAGTAGCCGGCGAACCAAACTCTGAGACCAGTATCGAAGTCCTCAAAAACCGCGGCCCCGCCGCTCTTTATCGATTGGTTCCCGTAACGGGAAGAAAACACCAGCTGCGAGTGCATCTATCGGCGTTGGGCATCGCGATAACTAATGACAGGCTCTATCCCTGCATAAATGTTTTAGCCGAAGATGATTTTTCCAAGCCACTAAAACTGTCGGCCAAATCAATCTCTTTTCTGGATCCAGTTGATGGCCGAGAACGCTTTTTCGAAAGCTCCGAAGAGCTTTAGCGCGGCCTACTGAACTGGGAAGAGTCCCACTCGAACATCCGGGCGCGGTCCTGCTTCTGACTGCGCTTTCTCCGGCCATGGACCAGCATTGATAGGCATTGACAGGCGACGCGCCTTCAAGCAGCATGAGCACCTCGTTCGCATTCATCATCTGCAGCTATCGCTTTCCACCAATAGTCATTGAAGGGTAAACGACTTGCACGTCCCCGAAGTTTTTAAGCTTGCCGGAATTGTGATCGTCATCGTGGGCCTCGCGCTTCGTTTGCGCACGACCCTCGTCGTGGTAATCGCCGGGCTGGTTACCGGCCTCATCGCCGGGCTGCCACTCTTTTCAAGTGAGAGTTTTTTTGGGAGCGTTCCTTTTCTAACGAAGCCGGGCCAGGAGGGCATCATCAACATGCTCGGGCGCGCGTTTGCAGACAACCGCCTGATGATTCTTTTTATCATCACCTTACCCGCGATTGGTCTGGCCGAACGCTACGGATTGCAGGAGCAGGCCGCGCGATTCGTGCGGCGAATGAAGGCAGCAACAGTCGGCCGCTTGCTGTTGCTCTATCAACTCTTTCGAGTGCTGATGGGAATTCTCGGAATCCGCTTGAGTGGGCATCCGGCGTTTGTGCGTCCACTCGTTTTTCCAATGTCGATGGGCGCTGCCGAAGCGCTCGCGAAGGTCGACTCGGTGAACAGTTTGCCGGCGCCAGAAGTTGAACGAATCAAAGCCGCGAATGCAGCCAGCGAAAACTATGGAAATTTTTACGGCCAAAACCTCTCGCCGGTGTTGCCTGGGATTCTCCTTGTTTACGGCGTGATGAAGGGGCTGGGATATACGGTCAGCGTTTGGAGGGTAGTGCTTTACGCGATCCCCATTGCTTTGATTTCGATCATTCTTGGCGGCCTCCAGTTCTGGTTACTTGATTTGCGAGAACGAAGAAGACTCGCGGTGAAACGCTAACGGGGTTTCCATTTCCTTGTTCACACTTATCTTCCAACATGTGTTTAGCCTCAATGCGGTTTACGTGCTAACGGGCGTAGTACTGCTGGTGTTTTCGTTGTTGGGGTTCAGGGATCGGAGCAACCGGCATCGCGTGGGCACCTCGGTGTTCTGGTTAATCCTCGGCTTGATATTTGTTTTGGGGAGCGTCCTTCCCCATTGGATCACGGGCTTGCTGGTTCTGCTGATGGTGGCAATAGATGGAGCAGGTCGGGTGGGACGCAGGAACTCCGACGATACTGAGCAGTCAGGCCAGGCACAACAAAAAGAGCGGACGATTGGAAATAGGATTTTTTTGACGGTCCTCTCGATTCCTCTCGTGACGTTTGTGCTGGCGCTGGTGTTTCGTTGGCTGGGACTTAATTCAAACGACGGCGCGTTGGTGGGACTTGGTTATGGCGGCGTGGCCGCGGTGCTGGTGGGACTCGGACTCACGCGTGGCACTTTGCGCGAAGCTTTTCAGGAAGGCCGCCGGCTCAACGATGCGATGGGGGCAGTCAATATTCTGCCGCCCTTGCTCGCGTCGCTCGGGATCATTTTTACGGCGAGCAAGATCGGCGTGTTGATTGCCGAGGGAATAAGCAAAGTCATCCCGGGCCAGAACCTTTTTTTGTTGATCGTCGCAAACTGTTTGGGGATGGCATTGTTCACAATCGTGATGGGCAATTCATTCGCGGCTTTTCCGGTGATCGTGAGTGGCGTTTTAGTGCCTCTGATTGTGAAACCTTTTGGAGTTGATCCGGCGATGGCGGCGATCATTACTTTGACCGCGGGCTCAACCGGCACGCTGATGACGCCGATGGCTGCCAACTTCAACATTGTGCCCACCGCGCTGCTGGATATGCGCGATCAATATGGCGTGATCAAGTTTCAGGCGCCGTTTGCGATCGTGATCTGGTCGCTGCATGTAATTGTGATGTGGTTATTGATTCGGATGTTTTGATTCCTCGGTGCGCGACGAGTCTTAGCTGATGCTACTAACCCTTGCCGGACATAGTTCAAACTTTGCTCGCCTGGCGCTCAACTGCGTCGGGCGGGAATATCCAAACAAGATCGAACACTCGTTGAACGATGCGGGGGGAGTGAGAAGTCCTAAGTCGCTGCACCCCGCATTCTATGGCTGCTTCGACTGGCATTCCGCAGCCCATGGACACTGGCTGCTGGTCCACTTGCTGAGACTGTTTCCGGAATTGCCGGAGGCACCGGATATTCGCAAGGCTATTGATCGCAATCTGACTCGCGAAAGTGTCATGGCGGAAGTGGACTATTTTGGCGAAGAGGGACGCGCAGCTTTTGAGCGTCCCTACGGTTGGGCGTGGCTCTTGAAGTTGGCCGCGGAACTCTGTAACTGGGACGATGCGCACGGAAAAATCTGGTCAGAAAATCTGCAACCACTAGTGCAGACGATCACAGCCCGATACCTGAACTTTTTTCCAAAGCAGACTTATCCAATCCGTACCGGCGTGCACCACAACACCGCCTTTGGGTTTTCTTTTGCGTGGGATTATTCGCGCGCGTTTGCGGATGAGGAGCTCGCCGGCCTGATTGAGGAACGCAGCCGGACGTATTTCCTCGGCGATGCTGATTACCCAGCTGCGTTTGAGCCCAGCGGCGAAGACTTCTTGTCGCCGGCATTGATCGAGGCCGATCTGATGCAGCGCGTGTTAAAGCCGATCGAGTTTCGCGAATGGTTTCACCGCTTTCTCCCGCGGCTGGAAGCTGGCGAACCAAAAACACTCTGGTTGCCGGCAACTGTGTCAGACAGATCGGATCCGAAACTCGTCCACCTT
>JANLZV010000372.1:0-2061 GCA_031366425.1 Pyrinomonadaceae bacterium
GAGTATGGGACGAACGTGGTAGGCGGCGTGACGCCAGGCAAAGGCGGCACTTCTCACGAAAGCATTCCGGTATTTAACACGGTGGCCGATGCCGTGAAAGACGCAGGCGCAAACGCTTCTGTCATCTATGTTCCGCCCGCGTTTGCGGCGGACGCGATCATGGAAGCTGCCGATGCCGGTATTCCTGTGGTGGTATGCATCACCGAGGGAATCCCGACGCTCGACATGGTCAAAGTAAAAGAATATCTGAAGGACAAAGGAACGCGACTGATTGGGCCAAACTGTCCGGGGATCATCAGCCCCGGCAAATGTAAGATCGGGATCATGCCGGGCCACATTCATCGCGAAGGACGCATCGGCGTAGTTTCACGCTCGGGAACGTTGACTTACGAAGCTGTGGGCCAACTGACTGCCCTGGGCCTGGGACAGTCTACTGCGATCGGCATCGGTGGCGATCCGATTGTCGGCACGACCCACGTCGATGCGTTGCGCTTGTTTCAGGATGACGACGAAACAGATGGGATCGTGATGATCGGTGAAATCGGCGGCACGGCAGAAGAAGAAGCCGCCGCGTTTGCCAAGGCAAACGTGACCAAGCCGATCGTGGCGTTCATCGCCGGTCAAACCGCACCGCCGGGACGGCGCATGGGCCATGCGGGCGCCATCATCGCCGGAGGAAAGGGAACTGCCGCGGAAAAAATGGCGGCTTTGGAGGCAGCAGGGATTTTAGTGGTGAAGTCTCCGGCCGATATCGGCACCGGAATGAGAGACGCTTTACGGCGGTAAGAGTTTGAAGCTTTGAGAAAGCCTTGAAGGGATCGACTAACGAGTAAATGAGTAATATTACTTTTGGAATTGTTAAGCCTGACGCGGTGCGCGCAGGTCACACCGGCAACATCATTCAACGAACTACCGACGCGGGTTTTAAACTGCGCGCCTTGAAGACCCTGCACATGACACTTCGCGAAGCCGAGGGTTTTTACGCCGTGCATCGCGAGCGGCCATTCTTCGGCGGCTTGACTGAATTTATGTCGAGCGCGCCGTGCGTGGTCATGGTCCTGGAAAAGGAAGGCGCGGTTAAGGCCTGGCGTGATTTAATGGGTGCCACCGATCCGGCCAAGGCAGACGAAGGAACCTTGCGAAAAGAGTTTGGCGGATCGCTCGGAGAGAATGCGGTCCATGGTTCCGACTCCGACGATAACGCGGCGATCGAAATCGCTTATTTCTTTAGTCAGCTCGAACTGGTCTAACTGAGAGCCATGGAATGAGGCGTTGTCCAACCTGCAACCAGGAGTTTGCTGATGAGTGGCTAACTTTCTGCACTCACGACGGCACAACGCTGATTGAGATCGAGGGTGTCGCAGATGTGCCGCCGCCGACCTTTGCATATCCTCCAATTCCACCTACCGTCAGCCGCAGCGAAGAACCTACGCTTGATCTGCCTGATGCTTACCGGCCGCCACCGGTGCCCGCTGTACCGCGCCCGGTTCAAGGCGTATGGCAACCGCCGCCGCCGCCGCGAGTCGCAGTCCCACAACAGAGTCTCGCCGTTGCTTCCCTGGTTCTGGGGTTGGTCAGCATCACGATTGGTTGGTGTTGTTCTTTTGGAATCCTGACCAGTCCGCTCGCAATCGCGTTGGGTATCGCCGCGCTGCTCCAAATCAAGAACCATCCGACGAAATTCGGCGGGAAAGGGATGGCGATTGCGGGAATCGTTACCGGTGGACTTTACGTGGTGTTCATCGTAATGATGATCATCATTTACGGGATAGCGATCATTGCTGGTGGACTGAATTCATTATGAAGCGATTGAAGCCCGACGTGTCTCTGCGCAGAAAGCGAAACTCAAAGTGAAGCGTTGTCCAACGTGTCAACAAACGTTCAGCGATCCGAACCTCAGTTTCTGTATCGATGACGGTACGCCGCTGCAAAACGTAGAAGCTGAACTGGATACTGATCAGGATGAGGCGACGGTAGTGGCGTCGTCATCGAAGTCGGGACCTCCACCGGCGCCGCCTTACGAACCGCCGGGAGGTTACCTTCCGCCGGGAACGCCGCCGG
>JANLZV010000428.1:0-4151 GCA_031366425.1 Pyrinomonadaceae bacterium
CTACATCGTGGGGTTGCTGATCATGGGTAGGAGTGGAGAGAGAAGTGAAGAGTGATGAGTGATGAGTGAAGAGTGATGAGTGAAGAGTGAAAAGCAATCAGCAGAAGACAGGAGACAGGAGACAGAAGCCAATGATCGGAGACTGCCGACTGAAGACTGCCGACTGCTGACTGCCGACTGGTGACTGAAGACTTCTATCGCTCGTTGTCCCGTATTCCCGCGGCTTGGCGGGCTTTCTCCCACATTTGGATATAGCTCTCCGCTGAACGGAACAGCGGATCAAAATACGCGCCCACCTCAGCGGGCCGCGGATGAGAGTTGGCGACGTCCTGTAAGAAGTCGGGCAGCATGCCGTAGTGGGCTACGCCGTCGAGGTTAATGTCGAAGTCGCGATTCCCGAAGATGTGACGGCGCAACGGTTCGTTAGTGCCGTTCATCCGTCCCCACTCATCCCACGCCCGCTTCACCCACCAATATTGCTCCCAGATGCCGGGCGCGTTTGTGTATTTCTGGAGCTGGCTCGGCAGAATTCCTTTCTTCACGCAGTAAGCGGCAAAGCGCGAATCGAGCGTCGAGGTCAAGTGAGGGATGTTATCCGACTCAAGGTCAGCTTCAGTTTCTGATTTGAAGCCCCAGGCATAATCCACGACTCGCCTGTCACCAAATATACCAAACGAAGTCATCGTTCGCGGGTTGGGACCGGCGATCGACAGCGCGATTGCTTTCCAGGCGTCTTCGTGTTCAGCGGGCCGCGACTCCCAACTATCGGAACCGTGCACCGGCGTTTTCTGCCACGCACTAGTTCCCTGGGTTTTGAAGCGCAAGGGTGACCATTCCTTTATCGGGCTGTCGTAACGCACGCCGTTGCTTTGCAAATCGACCTGCTCGAATCGACGTTCGTCGCGTCGCTTCATTGAAGTGGTTTCGGTGCCGAGTTGGAATGCGGCGTTTGGACCAAAGCGCGGCTCGATGGTGACGCGATCGGTTGAGAGAGCAACTCCACGGCCGCCGGTCACGTCAACCGCGTACTGGTAAAGTTGAGCCCAGGTTTTCGACGAGCCGTCGCAATCGTTGGGCACTGCATCGCCCCAGGGCTTCCGCCGCGGCAGCCAGAGGATGGCACCAGTAGTCCCACCAAGTTCGGCAATGGACTCGACCTTGTGACGACTGGCCATTCCCTCATGGCGCAGTGGGAGGAGACTCGTGGTGTCGAAGAGGTCCAGATTAGCCGAATCGTTATCGGCCAGCGGGCCGTGTGAGAAGTCGCCATCACCAGTGAAGCCCAGTTCGAGGTAATCGGAATGTGAAGACATGACCGGGTAATGGCGATCGTGGGCGAGCTCCAGCATCCGCTCCGTCGACTTATAACCGGCGTGGTCGAGATCAATAAGCATCCCGCGCTTGGCCAATTCGTCAAAGAGAATTTCACCAGCCGGGTTTAAGCCCATGCGGTTGATGTGACCTAACTTAGTCTCCGCCCAACTCGGGTCTTCTTGTAGGTGTATCGCATCGCCAGTCGCGATCCCCCGGATGACCTGGCCGTCAGCCTTCCAAGCGTCCATGTCGAGACGATAGCGAATGCGCAGTACGTCTCCACTGTCAACCTTGACGTTGCTGCCAGTGACCTTGCGGTTCACTTCATTGAAGAGACGCTGGGACATGGCGGTGCCACCCCAGACGCCGCTCACGTAATGGAAGGGACCGACTTGCCGCACGCCCTGAGCGTAGAGACGATCGAGTTCCTCAGAGATCAAGGCACGCTGCTTGTCCGGGTCAGTAGGCATGACGATCACGCCGGGTTCGCGAAAATGATCGTTTGGTACAAAGTTGCCGAGGACGTCGAGCTCGAGGCCCACGACGATGGCCAGCTTGTTGGAAGAAATGATTCGGCGCGCATCAGCAGGAGTAAGAGCGATTTCAACCCAGGTGCGATTTTCCGGTTGCTCCGCCCAGGTTTTTATGTCCTTTACTTGAACGTCACCACTCCCGCGGTCGTCTTCGGGTTGCGAGGTCCCCAGCAACCTCCGCTTGAGTGGATGCGAACTCGCCAGCCAGTTGTTGACTGCCAAAGCCGACATCAACCGCAAGCCGCCATCGTAAGCACGATGGATCCATTCGCCGTACATCGTCTGGCCTGCAACCATGCTAAACGACGGATAACCAAGGTGCTCGGGATAGCCACTGCGAGACGCCCGCGTTAACTCGCGCGCGGTTGTCCCGATCGCCGCTGGGGCGGGCGAATTCGGAAAGCCGGGGAAGAGCATCGCGGCTAAGTCGAGGAACCGCGACCATTCGAGTTTTTCGAACAGGGGTGGCAGCGCCTCCCGCCGGAAGCGTTCGCTCCCGAAAGGAGATCCGTCGCGCGCATAGAGCGAACCCTGCGTTACGTTGCCGCCGAATGAGAGGTCGTTCATCGGATGCGCATGCGTGTCGGCAAAACCCCAGACGCGTGGCGGACGCTCATTTGGACGCGCTTTGCCGAAGCGAAAATCGTCGACGTTGATATGGCCCCAGGCGTTGCTCGAGTTGTCCACAATCCGGATCCGGCCGAGCCGGCCACGCAGAGTCGCCGGAACTTCAAACACTATCGAACGCATGACCTCCGCGTTTTGACCGCTAGCGACGAGCGCAACGACGTAGTCGCCGTCACGTGAACCAATTCCAGTTGCGCCGGCTTGAGTGCTGCCGCCGAAGAGTGCCGCCAGGCCGGCTGCGGCTCCGCGGTTCGCTGCCACCAGTCGTCCGACTTCGGCGACATCCTTTTCATCCTCGCCTCGCACTTGAAGTTCTACTCGTTCAGTTGCGACGTCGCGCCCGCCGCCAACCATGAATGCGATGAAGCGCGAGTTCTCGTCTAAAAGAAAGTCGCCGGATGTCAGCGTTCCGGTCCTGCGGTCTCCGGCTACGACGCCAAGTGGACGAGCTGCGTTGGGATGATTTTCGTGGGTCCCGATCCACGCATCGAGGTGATGGCCGATTGGGTAGGGCACGAGCTTCCAGTAGTCGCCGCCGATGCCGCCGGCATCGAGTGTCATGTCGGTACGCACGCGTGCGGCGATAACGTTGTCGCCCATGGTGGGCTGGTTTGTGAACGCGTCGCCGGTGGCCGTCCAGCCGGCGAGTCCCTCTTCGAAATCCCAATTGCGGCCGCCGTTAGACGGCCCAGCACCGAGTACCGGCCGGCCAGGCCCATCACCGAGAACCGGGGCCGGCGTACCAGAAGGGGCCGGCGAATTCAGGCAAGTTCCTTTGAAGAAAGCATGTTCCGACTCGAGCTCGTTTGGGGAGAGAATTCTGATGGCTACCCAACCATTGAAGGCTTCAAGGCTCAACGTCCAGGTAGTATCGACTGCTTTGCTTTCGGCGCCATTGAAGTCCAGCGTGTAAGTTGGCGCGGTCGCGCCATCGCTGCGAATGAAGGTGTAACGGACCTGGCCCTTCCCGTTAGCACTAATCTCTCCGTTGAACCGGAGCGTCACCGGACATTTCCCGTCATACACTTCAGGCGATGAAACCAGTTTTGCTGATACGACCTGGAGCGATTGCTCTGGAGCCTTGGAGAATGTCGGGACGGTGATGGTCGGCAACGAGACGCCAGGCACCTTGAACGTCGGGGATGTCCCGTTTGCCGGCTTAAGACATGAGCCTTTGAAGTAGGCGCGGTCAGACTCCAATTGATTTGGCGAAAGAATTTTAATTGCTACCCACTCGTTGAATGTCGGCGGGCTTAAGGTCCACGTAGTGGCGACCTGTTTTGTGTCGTCGCCATCAAAGTCGAGAGAGTAGCTGGGCCCAGTCGCGCCATCGCTGCGAACGAACGTATACGTGACTTGCCCTTTCCCCTTCACGCTGATGTTACCGCTGAAGTTGATCGTAACGGGACACTGTCCATCGTAAGCATCGGGTGACGCAGTCAGCGTAGCGGACACAACTTGAACCGACTGAAAGGGAGCAGCGAGGGAATTCGGCGCTGATAGAGTGACCGCAGTTCGTGAAGAGAAGGTAATGAGCGAGAGCGTCAGCGTGGCCAAGGCGGCGATCGTTGAATATCTATATTTCATTGTCACTCTCCTCATTATTGGTTGATGACTGATCGCGATGCTCGTCAGCAACGCGACGACTAACGAAATTACATCAGACGAATTTTCGAC
>JANLZV010000462.1:0-1523 GCA_031366425.1 Pyrinomonadaceae bacterium
GAGCGAAACCCTACGCGCCTCCCGCCAAAACTGTCAAGCATGGACCAGCTAACGGGCCTTTGCGATCGATGAAAGAAGTCATGCCCGAAGTCTGTCAGCGAAATGCGTCCCATGGCCTCCCGCCCAGCTTGACCAAAATCCCCGCCCCGGCTAGTATTTCGTTTCCCGAACGGACGTTCGAACGCAAGACCGGCAGCCGATGCCGGCGACTATTTTAAGGAGCTTCATGATCAACTTCGAGACTTCCCCGGACCAATACAAGCACTGGAAGCTTGAGGTCGACGGCGCCGTCGCCACTTTGACGATGGACGTGCAGGAAGATGCCACGCTCGCCGAGGGTTACAAGCTGAAGCTTAATTCCTATGACCTCGGCGTCGACATTGAGCTCGCCGACGTCGTCCAGCGCCTGCGTTTCGAACACCCGGCCGTCAAGACAGTAGTCTTAACAAGTTTGAAGCCGCGGATTTTTTGCGCGGGCGCAAACATTTACATGCTGGGTACTTCGTCACACGCTTTCAAAGTTAACTTTTGCAAGTTTACAAACGAGACCCGCTGCGCCATCGAAGACGACTCGCGCCATTCCGGCCGACGCTATATCGCCGCGCTCAACGGCACAGCTTCGGGCGGCGGTTATGAACTCGCGATTGCGTGTGACGAGATCTACCTGGTCGATGACGGCAACTCGGCAATCTCGCTTCCTGAAGTGCCGCTGCTCGGCGTGTTGCCAGGGACAGGTGGGCTCACCCGCCTCGTCGACAAACGAAAAATCCGACGCGATCGCGCCGATGTCTTCTCGACGCTGGCGGAGGGACTCAAAGGCAAACGCGCGAAAGAGTGGGGACTGATTGACGACTATTTCCCGACCAGTAAGTTTCAGGAATCGATCGATACCCGCGTAGCGCAAATCATCGACGGCGTTACGCAAACTGAAAGTTCGCCCGAAGGCATCAAGCTCAATCCGTTGCAGAAGGAATTAAAACCGTCGGGCCTTGAATACAAATACGTCAAGGTGATCTTCAACCGCGAACAGCGTTACGCCGATCTCACGATGCATGCGCCGGAAGCGGAGCTGCCGTCTCAGCCAGACGAAATTCAAAAACTTGGCGATGCTTACTGGCCGCTTCAGGCCTATCGCGAACTCGACGATGCCCTGCTTCACCTACGGGTAAATGAGCCGGAAATCGGCCTGGTTTGCGTTCGCACCGCAGGCGACGCTGCTCGCGTGCTGGACGTAGATAAAACTCTCGAAGCCAATCAGGACCATTGGCTGGTGCGCGAGATTCGGGCCCACATGGCCCGCGTGCTCCGGCGTTTTGATTTAACGGCGAAAAGCTTTTTTGCGATCGTGCAGCCGGATAGTTGCTTTGCCGGCAATCTGCTTGAGTTGCTGCTCGCATCGGATCGGAGTTACATGCTGAACGATCCTGACGCCGGCACAGCTTCTCTTTCGGTCTCAACTTTAAGTGCCGGCGCCTTGCCTATGAGCAACGGTTTGACCCGTCTGCAGTCGCGCTTTCTCGGCG
>JANLZV010000483.1:0-6118 GCA_031366425.1 Pyrinomonadaceae bacterium
TCATTGAGAGTTTATTCACTGCTCACTGCTCACTGCTCACTGCTCACTGCTCACTGCTCACTGCTCACTGCTCACTTCACCCCCTGACACCGCGGGCAGAAATAAACGATGCGCGTGCGCTCCTCCTCCGGTTGCTTTCCCACCACTTCTTCACGCTCACCGCGGTAAGTCGGCTGGCGCAATTGCTTGATAGGTCCGCCGCAACGCAGACACGGCAGATTGGTGCGGCGAAAGACGAGGTGTCTGGTGCCATATTCGCGTCCTGGTTGGTAGACGAGTGAAGGATCCGACCGCATCCGTTCGCGATCGGCTTCGACTGCGGTGGCACTTAAGACTAGCGCGCGCAGCGACAACTCAGGCGCCGTGCGACCCAGACAGCGCAGCTCCTTTTCGTTCAACTCGCCAACCAGCCGCCAGGGATTCAGGCCGCAATTGAAAAGCACTTCGGCGCGCAAGTAGTTTCCCAGGCCCGCGAGGATTCGTTGGTTGAGGAGCGCCGCACCAACAGTGATTTCCAGATGTTCCGGGAGCAGCAACCGTCGCCGAAATTCACGTGTGTTGAATTTGCCTTTAGCGGGGAGCACATCAGGACCGAGACTCGCGAGGTTTTCAATCTGTTCGTAAGGATCGCCTTCGCCGACGTCAAAGATCGGCGCAGAAAAAAGAACGGCGGCGCTGCCATCGACGACGATCCGCGCGCGTTCGCGCCGGTCCTTCTCGAGCGGTAGCGGTGGAAGATCGACTGAAGAGACCGCGGCCTGCGGATGAGATCGGTGGTCCGCGCTCCGGCCGCCGTCGTGCGAAAAGGTTTGCCAACGCCCCCACATCATCAGATGAGAGTGAAAGTAGAAGCCTCCCCGGATCAACCCGATCAGGTGTTTGCCGTGTGACGTCACTCGCAAAACGCGGCGGCCGAAGAGGCGGCTTTCATTTTCCATTAGCCAGGCGCGCGCTTCGCGAGTCCGCGCCTCGAGTGACTTGATGGCGCGCCCTTTGAGAGCCGCGTTGAGTGCGTTCGCGTATTTTCTAACTTCTGGTCCTTCGGGCATCGGTTTTTCAGGAGCGAAGGCTGAAGAGTAATACGTGAAGAGTGAAGAGTGAAGAGTGAGAACTAAGAACTAAGAATTAAGAATTAAGAATTAAGAATAAAGAAGTAAGAGGTGATGAGTGATAAGTGAAGAGTGGTAAGTGATAAGTAATGAGACCTGAGTTCCGAAGCCGCTTCTTACTTATCACTCATTACTTATCACTCCTCACTTTTCACGTAACACTCCTCACCGTCCTCCTTCACTATTTCCCGTCCACGCTGTTAGCATACCCGGGCAAATGAAAGACCTCGATCATTACGTTGGAGAAGTGCTCGACGAGAAATATCGGCTTGAGCGCTTGCTGGGTCAGGGCGGAATGGGCGCTGTCTATCTCGCCACCCACCTCGGTACGGAGCGTTATGTCGCGCTCAAATTGATCACGCCCCAATTCATGCAAAACGAAGAGTTTGTGCAGCGCTTCAAACGCGAGGCGCGAGCTGCCGGGCGCTTGCGCCATCCAAACGTAGTTGACGTTACCGACTTTGGTTTTGCGCGCGCCAGCGACGAGCCGGTGGCTTATCTGGTGATGGAATACCTCGACGGCTGCACTCTCGGCGATGTGTTGAGTGAAGAGAAGCGTCTGCCGCTCGAATGGGTGGTCGATATTTTGGAACAGGTTTGTTCCGCAGTGCACGAAGCGCATCAACAGGGCGTGGTCCATCGCGATCTCAAGCCGGAAAATATTTGGCTCGAACCCAACCGGCTCGGCGGTTACCGCGTCAAGGTGTTGGATTTCGGAATCGCCAAGGTCGGCGCGGCCGATTCCGCTTCCGGTGAAGGCGATCAGTCGACGCTATCTCTGCCGCCACCATCGAATAGTACGCCGGCCGATTTGGAGAGGGGCACCCTCCTCTACAACGCAAATCAAACGAATGCCGATCCGTTGGGCGCCGGCAATAACCGAACTTCGGCAACTCAGTTTCAGCCTGCAAATCCCACGGTTGTGACCGGCCCGGTTCCGGCCGCGAACGAAGCGGACGAAGGCAGCGCCACGCAACTGTTTGCGCGCTCAGCCACTACCAGCGTAGGCGTGCCCGGCAGCGACGCCGCGACAGCCATATTTGCGCCAGCAAGCGGCGCTGCTCCTGCAGAAGGCGATGAGGATTTTGAGGACGAGGAAGATGACGGCCAGACTCTCCGTCTGGATCGGGCCACGCGGCTCCCTGGCCGCGGGCGAACCCTTTCCGCGGCGACTACTCAAACAACTCAATTGACGCGCATTGGCGCGATCATGGGAACGCCGCTCTACATGTCGCCGGAACAGTGTGCCGCAAAAAATCTCGACGCGCGTTCTGATATTTATAGCCTTGGCGTGATTGCCTACCAGATGCTTGTCGGCGAGCCGCCTTTCGCCGGTAACACTGCGAGCGTGATGAAGAGTCACATCGAGGCGAACCCGCAACCGCTGCGTGAACGCGTGAAGAAAGTGCCGAAGCGCGCGGCCCGGGTAGTCATGTCGGCGCTCGAGAAAGATCCGGCCCAGCGTCCCCAAACGGCCGCCGCTTTCGCTAACGCCCTCCGCGCCGAGTCAGACAGCATCGGCTCACTTTACCGACGCGCCCTCGTCCTTTATTTCGGCAACTTTCCAAAGTTTCTGCAGCTGTCGTTCCTGGCCCACCTGCCGGTAATCATTTCGACCCTGCTGCTGGTGACGTTGGAACTAGTGCACACGAACCTGCCGAAGGGAGCGGGTGGAATGCCTGCCAAGGTATTCTGGGTCGTGGCGATTGTGATATGCGGACTAATGCAGGTCGCCTCTTATTTTGTAGCCGCTGCCGCGATCTCGGGAACTACAGCGGTGATCGTCACACAACTATCGGTGGCGCCGTTGCGGCCGATGGAATTGAAGACAGCGTTTGCCGTGCTGAAGAAACGCTGGCGCGCTTTTCTAAGAACCTCGGTGCGGGTCACTCTTCGCCAGCTGATCGGTTTCATCTGCCTCGTGATCCCAGGGTTTATCGTCTCAATCCGTTACATGCTCTACGCTCCGGTAGTGCTCATGGAAGGATTAGAAAAGAAAGCTGCGCTGAAACGCGCGCGCGAGCTGGCGGCGCGTTCGTGGCGGACGGTCATCATTATTGTGCTGCTGCAGTTTCTGATCCCGATCTGCGTGAGCATATTGCTCGGCCGAATCGGGGTCACCACTAACAATAACGGCGACTTGCACGTGGCTAACCGCTCGATGTCGCAGCAGATTTATCAGCAACTTTCAGGGCTGGTAAACATCTTCATCGTGCCGCTAGCGTCGATAGTTTCGGCGCTGCTGTATCTGAAGATGCGGCAACTGGGCGGCGAGACGCTGAGCGCTGCGCTCGATCAGATTGAGGACATTGACGTGGAGCGCAGCCAATGGCAGAAGCGCATGCGCACGCGACTACATGTCAGCACCGCGCGCGGCAGCATGAACACGCCGGCTTCAGCGAAGAGTGAATGATGAGTGAAAAGTGAAGCGTGATGGGTGAAAAAGTGGAAAAGAGCAAAACCTAACAGCCCACGAATTCTCGTAAGAGTTTCCGATTTACTAATCCATCCGAATCTCCCGCTTCCGTGTTAATCTGCCGCTCCACATCTATCTTTCGGAGACAAAAAATGAAGCGCCATCTTCTTCTGGTTCCAGTCCTCTTCTTGCTGTCGGTGACCGCGTTAGCGCAAGTGCCGCAACCGGCCAGCGCCGATCTACTCAGCGTAGATTCCATCTTCAGCTATCAAACGAAATCCCTCGGGCCAGTCCAATGGCAACGCGACGGCAGCGGCTATCTTGCCCTGGAACCTTCCAGCCGGAAGGGTTTCCTCGAAATCGTCCGTTACGACGCCGTGAGCGGAGAGCGCACTGTAAAAGTATCAGTGGAACAGCTGACACCCGCCGGCGCTTCCGCACCGTTGTTAGTTGAAGACTTCGCGCTCAGTCCCGACGAGCGCAAGCTGCTCATCTTCACTAACTCCGAACGCGTCTGGCGCAGCAACACCCGCGGCGACTATTGGATAGTGGACCCTTCCAGGGGCAGCGTGCGGCAAGTTGGCGATGTGGCGGCTAGAGACAAACCGTCGAGTCTGATGTTTGCGAAGTTTTCGCCCGACGGAAAGAAAGTGGGGTACGTTCAGGGCAACAACATCTTTGTCGAGTATCTTGAAACGCGCGGCAAGTTAATCACGCAAATAACCAACGACGGCACTCGTTATATTGTTAACGGCACTTTCGATTGGGTCTACGAGGAGGAATTGTTTTGCCGCGACGGATGGCGTTGGAGTCCTGATAGTGAACAAATTGCTTACTGGCAACTAAACACCGAAGGCGTAAAGGAATTCGCGCTCGTCAACAACACCGCCGGGCTGTATCCGGTCGTCACGACCTTTCCATATCCAAAAGCCGGCGAGATGAATTCAGCAGCCAAGGTTGGCGTGGTGCGCGCGAGCGGCGGTCCGACGCGCTGGTTTGAGATCGAGGGCGACCCGCGCAACAACTATTTGCCGCGCATGGAATGGGCGGCCAGTTCCGATGAAGTTGTGATCCAGCAGCTTAACCGTTTGCAGAACACGAACAGCGTGATGCTCGGCGATATTCGTACCGGGAAAGTGCGGCCGGTCATCACCGAGAAAGACGACGCCTGGGTAGATATTTCCTGGGGCGATCTTGACTGGGACAAGACCGGCCTCGCGCGCGGAGACGTGGAATGGATCGACGGCGGCAAACGCTTTCTCTGGGCCAGCGAACGCGACGGTTGGCGCCATATTTATTCGATCTCGCGCGACGGCCGCGACGTGAAAAATATTACCCCGGGTAATTTCGACGTCATCAACGTAGAGAAAGTAGACGCCGCCAACAATTGGATCTACTTCGAAGCGTCGCCCGAGAATGCCACCCAGCGTTATCTTTACCGCGCCCCTCTCGCCGGCTTGTCAAAAATGGAGCGGTTGACGCCGGCTAGTGACACTGGCAGTCACGCATACAAGATTTCGCCGCGCGGTGATCTGGCGATCCATGTTTCCTCGTCGTTCATGAAGGCGCCTAAGACTGAGATCGTGCGTTTGCCTGAACATGCGGTGGTGCGCAGCTTGTTTGATAACCATGAAGTCCAGCAGCGTCTGGCAAAACTGCGATCGACTCCTTTCGAGTTTTTCAAGGTAGACATTGGCGACGGAGTGAAGCTTGACGGTTGGATGATCAAGCCTCCCGATTTCGATCCGCAAAAGCATTACCCGGTATTGTTTTACGCTTATACGGAGCCGTGGTCGCAGACCGTGGTCGATGCCTGGGGCGGACTTAACATGCGCTGGCACATGATGCTGGCCCAACAGGGCTATCTGGTTATGAGTGTGGACAATCGCGGCACGCCCGCGCCTCGTGGCCGCGCCTGGCGCAAAATTTTCCATCGCAAAGCCGGAATCATCAATTCGCAGGACCAGGCGAATGCCGCGAAGGCAATCAGCAAGTGGCCGTATGTTGATGCATCACGCATCGCCATCTGGGGTTGGAGCGGCGGCGGCTCGGCCACGCTCAATGCGATGTTTCGCTATCCGGACGTCTATCAGGTGGGACTGTCGGTAGCCCCAGTTGCCGACCTGCGTTACTACGACACGATTTATCAGGAACGCTATTGCGGCCTGCCGCAAGATCATCCCGAGGAATACAAGCAGAGCTCACCAGTCACCTTTGCGTCGCAGTTGAAGGGGCAACTTTTAATTGTTCACGGCACCGGCGACGATAATGTTCACTATCAGGGAACGGAAGAGCTGGTAAACGTGCTGGTGGCGGCGAACAAGTCGTTTACGATCATGCCGTATCCGAACCGTTCGCATGGAATCTATGAAGGCCCAGGCACGAGCCGGCATCTTTACGGACTGCTGACGCGCTACTTGAATGAGAAACTGCCGGCCGGTGGAAGATGAACGACCGCCGGCTGCTGACTGCTAATCAAGGGGGTTTACTGCCGCGACCTGCTGATTTATGCTTCAACGCATGCGCTTTAAATCATTCGTAATTTCCGCGGTCTTGTTGTTTAGCTTGGCCGCGGGCGTTCGCGCTCAAAATC
>JANLZV010000501.1:0-1768 GCA_031366425.1 Pyrinomonadaceae bacterium
GAAGGCTGGCGAAGTCGCCAACGGATTGAAGTTTGATAACGGGCTGGTTGCCGTGATGAAAGCCTACGGACGCAGCGGCTATCTCGACGCGCGCGTTGGGCCCAAGCCGGATTTTGACGATGCCGCACAGAAGGTGACTTACAAAATCGAAGTCCGCGAAGGACCGCAATACCGGATGGGCAGCCTGGGCTTTGCGGGACTCACGGAACGCGATGCGAAGGCGCTCAGAGATGCGTGGCGACTGAAGCGGGGCGAAGTTTTCGATCAGGGTTATCTCGATGAGTTTTTCAAACGCGATCTGGGGAACGCCTTGCAACGGCTTTACGAGGAGCGTCGCAGCGTTGGCAAACCGCCGCCGCGAATCGAGACGAAGTTAACGCCGAATAGAGAAACGTTGACCGTTGACGTCACCCTGGAATTAGCCAGCTAAGCAGAGGCCCGACCGTCAGGGAGGGCTTTTTCGAGTGGGTATTGGATGTCTCTCAAACTAAGTGAGCCTCGGCAGACAAGCGTACGTGCGAAAGCGTTCCTGGCTAGAGTCGCAAGCGCATTCGCTCGCCACCCGTTTCACCCCCACTCGCTTTTCCAAAATGGACACGCGCAAACGCTGGCTGCTTTTGCCTGGCCCAGGCGCCGGCGCTTTCGATCAGTCGACGATGAAGAGCGGTTTTTCCAGGTCGCGCCTGACGTGCAACTCCTCGCCCATTGCCGCTGGCAATCCAACCCGCGCGAACACCTAACTGTCGTCATCTGGCATGGCATCGAGGGTTCGAGCGCCTCTACTTACATGTTGAGCACGGCGCATAAAGCCTTTCAGGCGGGGCTAAACGTCATTCGCATGAACCTGCGTTCGTGTGGCGGCACTGAACACCTGACGCCGACGATCTATCACGGCGGCCTGAGCGAAGACCTCCGGGCTGTCATTGATCAACTGATCAAGAGCGACGAAGTCTCGAGAATGGTGGCGGTGGGATTTTCTTTGGGTGGCAATCAGGTATTGAAACTCGCGGGAGAATACGGTGAGACGCCGCCTGAGAGATTGCTGGGCGTGTGCGCCGTCTCGCCGTCAGTTGATCTGAGCGCGAGCGCCGACCTGATCATGAAGCGTTCAAACTGGCTCTATCACCGAGACTTTGTCCGCCGTTTGAAAAATCGAATGCGCAGCAAGCACAAGCTCTTTCCTGATCGTTACGACATTAGTGAACTCGGCGTGGTGCGCACTATCAAGGAGTTTGACGATCGTTACACTTCGCGCGCCCACGGCTTTGCTGATGCCGACGACTACTATCGCCAGGGCAGCTCGCTCCGCGTGATTGATCAGATCCGCATCCCGACCTTGATCATCCACGCGGAAGACGATCCCTTCATTCCCTTCGCGCCCCTGCGCGACCCGCGGGTAACCAATAATCCCTACGTGCTGCTGGAAGCGCCGCGGCAAGGCGGCCACGTGGCCTTTATTTCAAACGATCAGAAAGATGATCCCGATCGCTTCTGGGCTGAGAATCGCGTCATCGAATTCTGCCGTCTCGCCGCTGACCTGTGAGCGCCAAGCTTCGGGCGACGGCCACTGGGACAATCCTTAAATGCTTCGCGAAAGGGGAACAGACAGCGAAACCTGCGTAGCAGGGTGCGTTCTGGCGGTGGTCTGTTGACTCTGAATTCCGATTTCTTCCACCCCGCGGAGCGGGGGACAGCATAGAGCCTGGGGTGACGCGTAGCGGAACCCCAGGAATCCAAGTACAAGACAATTTGTGAAGCCCGCGAAGCG
>JANLZV010000542.1:0-1861 GCA_031366425.1 Pyrinomonadaceae bacterium
CGACGAGGGTGATGGGCATGTCCACCGGACGCGCCGGATCGAAATCCAAGCCGATGGTCTTGGCCAATTGCAGCAGCGATATCCGATAATTATTGCGCGCGGTGATGAGCTCGGGTTGCTGGTTGGAAAGCGCTACCTGAGCCTGCAGGACGTTGAAACGCGGGACGGTTCCTGCTTCAAAACGATTTTGCTGATCGCGCAGCTGGCTCTCGAGCAGGCGCACGCTCTCTTCCTGGACGCCGATGAGAGCTCGATTCAGCAATGCCTGATAAAACTGCTGCCGCACCGTCGCGATGACCTGGTCGATCGCATTGCGCAGTTGATAAAAACTAACGTCATGGCTGAAATTCGCGGCGCCAATTCCGGCCTGCGCTCCACCTCCGTTGAAGACGAGCTGGGTCGCCTGCACCCGGATGTTGTAGGAACGATCAGTTTGCGTGGAAGAAAAGCTCCCGCCGCCGCCACCGCCTCCAGGAATGGAAACTCCGCCGTGAGTTTCGTTAAGCTTTGGGTCGGTTACCGTGTAATCCGCGGTGGCGTTCAAGTGCGGCAACACTGCCGCGAACATTTCGATGACGAGCCCTTTCGTCCGTTTGATCTCCTGCTGCGCCCGCAGAATATCCGGGTTCCGTTGCAACGCGGTCAGGACCGCTTCATCAAGGGTGAAGGTGCGAGATGAAGTCGCAGAGGTGTAGGTGGATTCCGGGCCTGCCAGCGAGGGCGAAGCGATCAGCGCGATCGCGACGACGGTTCCTGCGCATTTGATAAATAGTTTTTGCATCGAATAAAAGGGACGTTCTGAGGCGGCACGACAAAGGTGCTGCGCCGTCCGATCAACAATCGGGACAAGGCTCAGCCACCCAGCGTGCCGAAGCAGACTTGGTTTGGCAGTAACCGTATATCTTGGTATAAATCTGGAGCCAAGCTTTCTGTTCCTCGGGTTCCAGCTGGGCCATCATCTTCATCAGGTTGCCCACCATCTCCTCGCGAATGCGTCGCACCAGCGCGCTGCCCTTTTCCGTGATGCACACCATCACCTTGCGCCGATCCTCCGGCGCGTGCGAGCGAACGAGGAAATCGAGGTTCTCCAGACGGGCGACCAAACCACTCGCAGCCGCGGTGGTGTGTCCCATCTTCTGGGCGATTGCCGTCATGGTCAGAACTTCTTTCTGGTCAAGGTAAGCCAGCAGAAAAAATTGCGGAAACGATACATTCCCGGGCGCCAATTCCTTGGACAGTTGCAGCACGAAACAGCGCTGCAATTCCATGATGATATGGGAAAGCTGCTCCGCGTCGGCACGGATTACCTTGTCCTCGGTTCGGACGGACGGAGCATCAGCCGCGGTTTTCAACGCGGTTACGGTAAGATGAGTCCCAAGGCTGTCAACGAACCCCCGTCCGAGCATTTACCTCAACCCGAGCGCACTACGCGGGAATTTAGCCGCTTCGTTCACCTTCGTGGTTCTCGCGGTAGAGGCGATCGTTTGACCGTTCCGCCGTTCAACTGATATTGCTCGCACGTTTCCCGGTGAGGTGGCTGAGTGGTCGAAAGCAGCGCTTTGCTAAAGCGACGTAGTCCAAAAGGCTACCGAGGGTTCGAATCCCTCCCTCACCGCCACGCGCCTGGTTCGAGCTTCGACGTTCCCTGTTGGACGTTCGACGTTCGCCGATTAAAATCCCGCAGCGTGGGCGAACCAGCACTTCAGATCCAGAATTTCATCGACGGTGAATTCGTCCCGCCGGTCGGCGGCCGATACCTCGACAATATCGAGCCAGCAACGGGCAAGTCGTATTCGCAGGTCCCTGATAGCGACGCGAGCGATGTAGCACTTGCGGTCGCGGCCGCAGAAAAGGCGTGCCG
>JANLZV010000585.1:0-4515 GCA_031366425.1 Pyrinomonadaceae bacterium
GTAGAAGTGGTGGATGCGCATGATTACTTCTGAGTCTAGTTTGCGAAAGCTTGTTCTGTCTCAAGCCGGTTCAAGCGCTTCCAGACCAGCAGACTGAAACCAGCACGCAGGATTGCAACTTCAACCAGCTGCAGACACGCCATCGTCAACGCATTCAAGTCGCCAGCAGCAATGAAAGCGACTACCAGCGCCCCACTCATGAGCAGCGCGAGATTATGCCACTTGAGTAAATCCAAACTCACGGCGAGCGGACGGAACAAAATGAAGATCACCAATAGCCAGGCGGCTACGCTGACTACATAAAACACCGGCAACGCCGGGAGATATTCAGTGCCGGCCCATCTCATGATCAGAATTCGTCCCAACAACAACGAGCCCAGGAACAGGAAACTGCTCAGCGCCAGCGTTGAAGTTGTGTAGCGCCCGACCAGGCGTTTCAGCTGTTCATATTTCCGCTTCGCCACCAGCCGAGTGATTTCCGGAGTGATCGCCGTCTGAATGTTGGTCTCCAAAAGTGCGAGCGGTGCGGTGAGTTGTTTGGCGATTCCGTAAAGCGCCACCTGCGAGGGCGTGGAAAACAGGCCCAGGAAAAAAATGTCTCCAGGGGAGATCGCAAATTTTAAGTATCCGGAGAGATTGCTGTAAATGAAACATCCGAGTAGCTCTCGTCGAATTTCGGCGAGGGCCGCCAGGGCTTTTTTGATTGAAACGCCGGTCAAGGATGATTGCACCAATCGCCACGCTTGAAAAAAAGGTGGGCCACTCTGGACCAGGGCCCCAACAGCGAAGGCTGCAATCACCACCTTGAGACTTTGGCTGCGGGTCTTGAATTGGGAGAACGCGCCAGTCGCAAAGTAAACGCACAGAATTATCAGCGTGATCAGGCTTCCCAGGACTTGGGGCGCCACTACCGAAGCAAATCGATTGTGAATGCGGAGGATGGGCTCGTAAATTCCTCGAAATGAAGTGAGCAGCACCGTGCAGCCAAAAATTCTGAAAAGCGTCGCCAAATCGAGGCTGGGATAAAGGCGATGGCCCAACGATGGGGACAAGAAGAACACACCACCGTAAATCAGCAGCCCCGACAGGAGCGCCAGACTTCCACAAAATAAGAGTAAGCCTTTGAGGGCAGCTTGATCGCCCTGCTCTTTCAACAACGGGAAGAATCGAAACATCACATCGTTTAGCCGCCAACCAAAAAACGACTCAAGGAAAACGAACAAATTCAGCACGATGAGTACGCGCCCGTAGTCTTCAATTTCCAATACCTTCGTCAGGAGCGCAGTCTGTCCCAGCCGGATCGCCAGGGACAAACCGGAACCGGCCACGCTGATCGATGCATTGCGTTTGAAGCGTCGCCAGATCGGAACATCTTCGGCGCGGCCGCGTAGCCGTTTCAGGTTTTGCTTGAAGTTCATCATGCAGACTACGTGGAAGTGGAAACCGATCCGCGCTTTTTCTTGAACCAGTTAAGTGTCTGCCCTAATCCTGCTGCCGCTAAAATGATTAAGAGAATCACGAAGACGTAACGCAGGCGATAAAGCGCGCCCACATTGACCACCACCAGGCCAAGCGAAAAAATTCCAGCCACCGCAACGAGGCTGAGCCACCAAACTGAAACCCGACGCCTGCCGCTACAAACTCCGACTATCGCCAGGGCCTCGACGATATACAGCGCCACCGTTTCAATTCCACTGATGCGTCGCCCCATCGCCCCAACCTGGTCTCCAGTGGCCAGCCACATATTCGGAAAGGGCGCGAAAAATCCAATCGCCACCGCACGCGGAAAAAATCGGACCAGGTCTCCAACCCCGTCCAGCTTTACCTCGCTATCGATATTCGAACCGGAGTTTGGATATTCGATTACAAAACGTTGCCGCACTTTTCCAATGCGCGAAACAATCCGTGCTACAGGATTTTGCGATGATGTCTCCGCAACCGCATCGGCCATCAGCTCATTTTCGCGAACTTTTAAGCGCATCTCCTTCGGCCCCTGCGGAGGATGAAACTTTGGGACGACTAGCGGCACACCCACGGTGAAGACCACAACCAGCGTCATTCCCGCAAGATTGGCCAAGGCCCAATGCTTGGCCCAATGCTTCGCGCGAAGCTGCCGGATGAACAGCAAGGCTAATCCGAGAATCGCCGCGAGCATTGGCACGCCCGCCATGTTGTCTCGCGTCTTCCAGAGAAAGATCGATAGCAATCCGGCACCTGCCGCCAAACCGAGCGACTTTCTCCAGGAGACTTTTCGATCAAGCAGACGCAGGATGACGACAATCAACCCGAGCATGCCCGCGATGAAAAGAGGATCCTTGAGAAGCTGGGTGGTGTGAAGCAAAAACGTGGGCCAGATCGATACTGCCGCAGCGGCAATTAGACCAACTCGAGAACTGTAGAGCCGCTGGCCCAAGCGAAAAATCAGGATCAGAATTGCAAGGTAGCACAACAAATTCAGCGGTTCGGCGCTGAGGATCCCAGTGCCAAAGAGTGGCCCGAGCAGCAGGAAGCAAATCGAGTAGAGTTTGAGGTGTGATGGCGATGGGGCCTGAAGCCAGCCTTTTACGTCACCACTAGTGAGCCTCGCAGTTAGAGCACTCGCTTCCTTTCGCAGGTCAATTCCGTCCGGAGCAAACGAAATAGCGATTCCGTTCGCGTCAAACGTAGCCGGCATGACGTGGAAACGACCGAGCGCGCAGATCGTAATCGCGATCGCTACATGAAAAACTACGGCAGCCATGACTAGTCGTCGCGGGTTGGGCCACGTTTTGGGCCAGTCGTGCTCGTGCGCGTGCTCGAAGGGCGGGATGGCTCGTGTCACACTTTTCATGTCTGGCGCTAACCCTAACATCTCTGGCTTGGTGAGTGTACCAGGGTGGATCGAATGGCTGCTGAAAGAGGCGGGACTCGAGACGATTGAAACGACAAGCGATAACGATCCTGAGGTGGCAATTTTTATTGCGTCAACGGACGCCGCCAGCTTTCGAATGCAGCTAAGCGTTCAGGCTTCAGCCAGGAGTTTCTTTGATTGGCGCAGCATAGCGGTTCCGCAGAAGGGCGCTTTGCAAAGTTTGAGGTAGAATGCTCGTAAGAAAAGTATGCAGGAATCTCAAACATCTCGACAGCGGCGCGGTTTTCTGGATCCCGCCATGGTGCGAAGCATTTCCTTCTGGATCACGAGCGCTTGCATCCTCGTCGCCGTCCTTGCCTCGCTGCTCGCAATTTGGAAGTTTGCCGGTACCGACATTCTCTGGCGTACCGTCGCGACTTGCCTCGTCATCGGAAGCGGCACAGTCGCCTTCTATTGGATCAACGTACTCTTCGGCAAGATCGGTGAATAGACGGTGGTGTCTCAATTTGAGGTTCCGTCTCTGCGTGGTCTCCGCGTGCTCTGCGTCTCGGCGGTAAAAATAGGTGCGAACACATTCACCGCGGAGACGCAGAGTTCGCCGAGTTAACGCTGAGAGTTGAAACTGCGGCACGACCGAATAAAATCCGAAAGTCTTTGTTCACGACTTCGCGTGAAGCCTAGGTTCCCGACGCCGCAGTCGGCTTGGTAAACTTCGTAGCATCTACCGGAACGTTGAGCTTGATCTCGGTGAAGCTGCGCGTTGAATTGAAGTATGAATCAATCGACGTGATGCGAATCGTAAAAGGTAATTTCATACCATCCACGTCGCGATAGTCTTCAAAATCCACCTGCTCGGGAATGACCCCGACCATGGTTTCGGTGGAAGTCACCCGCCGCACTAACAAACCGGTCTCAATGTCGAAATAGAGGCGCTCTCGTTTGTCCCCAGTCGACGTGCCTCGCAAAACGTAAACTTCTCGATCGTTAATCTTATCTTTGCCGCCGAAAGTCAGCCGCGTGAACTGCTCCTTGAGCTTGATGTCTTTGAAGAGGTCCGGATAGCGAGTAAAAAAGTGCAGCTCGGAACCTTCGATATTTCGCAAACCGCGTGAACTCTTTTCCCAGGCAGCCTTGCCGTCAAACCCTCGTTCGAAATTACCCTGCTTCGGCGTGACAAGGACGCTGAAGATTTTGTCAGGGGCTGTTTGGTAAATCTCGTAACCGACACTTGTGCCGTCATTCATCACCCAGGTGCCCTTCATCGAACGCGACTTGAGCCGTTCAATCACTGCAGTGCCACCGAGCGCTTCGGTGTATCTCGCCAGAATTTGATCGGCGGTCGGAGGTGTGTCCTTTGGCTTTGCATCGGCTGCGGTTGTCGCGCCTGGCGCGGCAGCGGTTGCCGCCGGTCGCGGAGCAGGCGGAGTTGGCAGCGGAAATGTGATCCCACTAGCCGGATGACTACGGCCGCGATGACAGGTATTGCAACTAATTTCGATCTGGTCCTTGAAGTTCGCCTTATTGAGGTTCTGCGTCATCTGGACCATTGCGCGCGCAGTTTGCTTCTCCGGTTTTTCATCAGCCGCGAAGTCCCATTTGCCATCCTTAATTAGGTGACAAAAGTTGCACTTAACGCCGAGCGAGACGGCCATGTAGTTCATCAC